>JAQSXC010000200.1 GCA_029266335.1 Eubacterium sp.
GGCGGTAGCCTGCCAAAAAACTATATCTAGCAATTTTCAAGGTTCTGATTGCGCCATTTTATAGGCATAGGGTTTTCATACGTTACTTTACACTACCTCAAATTGTCTTTACATTTGAATAATACTATGTATAATGATTACTAACAAGTACAATAATATTTGATAGATACAATTAAAAATGATAGTAATGAGGTGAAGTATGGAAAGAAAATACGAAGATGATAGCATAGAAAATTGTCCAGTAGCAAGCGTGCAGAAGATAGTACATGGAAAGTGGACTATGGTTATTGTATTTTTCTTAAGCCAGGGTACTTTGAGATTTGGAGAACTTAGTAGGAAAATGCCACAGGTAACACAGGCAAATCTAACGAAAGAGCTTCGAATGCTAGAAGAATACAGGCTTATCCATAGGGAGGTATATAAAGAGGTTCCTCCAAGAGTAGAATATTCATTAACGGAGTTGGGTGTAAAATTTTTACCAGTATTAGAAGCTCTAGAAAAATGGGCAACTGAATATGAAAAAGAAAAGTAATCGAGTACAAATTCCAACTGTCTCTGATTGGATAAAACAAGTATAATGTCGTGTAATTCATATTCTTCTTATGTAGTGCAAATCTAAGTCTATATCAAATATAACTTAAAAATAAAGCTATGTTAAAAATTGATAGTATTGAAATGAAAACCCAAACGTATCGGGCTGAGAAACCTTAATGCTATGTTTTCATATAACCCCAAAACAATTTTTTAAATCTGCCGTCAGGCAGAAGCACATGAGGTTATGTTTTTCTTTTTATGAGAAATTTGGTTTTGAGATTCAGTTTAATGCAGAACGGACAAGCGGGTTATAAAAATGAGCATGAATTAGATACACTAATGAACGCATGACATAAGATAGTAAATTGTATCAAATAAAGCCTTCAAGGGGTCAACACGCTTTTGAAGGTTTTATTACTTACAATTTACTTGAATTGTACGACAAAAATCAGGCACGAAATCGCCGAAAAAATGCTTTCGCTGGCGATCATTCCTGAAATATACCCTGCCACCAAGGGGCTACCAGCTTCAAACGGCATCTTTTTTGTATCCTCTATTTGGACAGGAATAGGTGCCTTGGGTACAGTACTACTGGGTATTTTACTTTTCAATGAGCCTGTTAATATTTTGCGAATTGGATTTCTTTTCTTAATACTGGTGGGGATTTTGGGACTAAAATTTACTGCTGCATAAATTTTCTTCCATCTGCGCACTGCAGAAGAGTAATCAGGTTCACTTAAAGCTTAGAGGGATGGAAACTAAGGCCAAATATGTTACGGTTAAAAATGTCTATTAACGTTGTTTGCATAGCATCAACTTTAATGATTCTACGATGAAAGTGAGGAAATAACGAATGTTTAGAGAAATGAGAAGAGGTAAGCAATTATTATCAATGGAAGATACTGTAGCAGTAATGGACAGATGCACGAATGGTGTCCTGGCATGTCTAGGTGATGAAGATTATCCTTATGCAGTTCCACTTAGCTATGTCTACTTCAATGAAAAAATCTATTTTCATTCAGCAAAAGCTGGACATAAAGTCGATGCCATTTTAAAAAACCCTAAAGTATCTTTTACGGTAATAGATGAAGATACGATAGTAAGTGAAGAATATACTACGTATTTTCGTAGTGCTATTGCTTTTGGGAAGGCAAGAATTGTAGAAGGTAATGAATGGCTAGAAGCTTTTAAAGCGCTAGTTGAAAAGTATTCAGGAGATCAACCTAAAGAAGCCAAGCATAAAGAAATAACCGGATGTACAAACGCTTATCTTATTGCAATTGACATCGAGCACATAACTGGAAAGGAAGCCATTGAATACGTCAATGCAAAAAGATAATAACTATTTTCTTTATATATAGGGAAGGCGTAATTTACCTGGCAGAGATAGTTTATGTAGCTCCGCTGCATGGGATTTATTGTAAAGTTAAAAGCAGATGTTATTTAGCTGAAAAAAATGGCACTGCGCAAGTAATGGATTCATAAATATACCTTGCCGCCAAGGGACTAACAGCTTCAAAGGGCATCATTATTGTCTACTCAAGGCTCTGTGAAAGCATTTGCCTTCTAAAACGTTGTAAAAAATGGGTTAATTTGTAGTGATGAAGTGAAATTTTGAAGTATAGATTAAACATGTAAACTAACACCATCTAGCGTTAATTGTTTGACACTTTACATGTTTCAATCTATAATTTCGAGTATAGAAACATCCGGGAGGAGTAAGTAAATGATATCCACTACAGCTGCAAAAATTATAAATATTTTACCTGATAAATTTGTCGCATATATATCTAAAAAAGTTATCGATCAATACCTAAAAAAATATGCCAATATAAGCATAGAGGGAAGCGAAAACTTAAAGGGAATAAAAACACCAACTATTTTTATATGTAATCATTTAAGCAATTCTGATGGATTAGTTTTAGACAAGGCTTTAAAGAAGATTGATCCAACTTTTGTTGCAGGTGTAAAGCTGTCAAATAATGCTGTTACAAGTATAGTGATAAATGTAATAAAGACTACAAATATAAAACCTAATACTGTTGATAAAGATGGTCTTAAGAAGATTATTAAGCTTGTTAAGCAAGGGGAAAGTTTATTGATTTTCCCAGAAGGAACTAGAAGTAGAGTTGGTAGTTTGATAGAAGCAAAGAAAGGAATCCTTCTTATAGCAAGAATGACAGGAGCTCCTATCGTACCTATTGGATTATATGGGACAGAAAAACTGTTACCTATAAATAAAGAAGGAGATATGAGTGCGGAAACCTTTAATTATGCATATGTTCATATCAACATTGGAAAACAATTTGAACTTCCCAAGAGAGCAATAGAGCAAAATAAAAATGATTATGAAGATTTTGCTACAAAATATATAATGAAGAAAATAGCAGAATTGTTACCTGAGAATTATAGAGGAGTATATAAATAAGTAGACTGAAAACAGTCTGCTTTATTTATTTTTTCAGAAAATAGAATCAATTCGGTCAACTTAATCTGTTAAGTTCACAAATATGGAAGGATGTAATGGTTTTTAAGTACAATGGTTCTTGCATCATATTCCAGTAATCCCTCTTTGCGCATTTTATTTAACTCCCTGCTTAGTGATGATCTTTGGATTCCAAGCCTTTCAGCTAAATCTTTTTTAGACATATTCAGCTTAATTATATGATTTTTTTGTATATGGTATTGATATTTCAAAAAATCATTGATACGTTGCCTGATTGTCTTGAGAGATATTGCATCAATTTTATCTGTCAAGACAAGGGTTTTGTCAGCAATCACTGTCATTAGCCCACTCATAAAGCGAATGTTGGTTTGACTGAATTCAAGTACTAATTCCTTGTAGATGTGGAGTACAACTGATTTTGTCTCAGAAACAATTGTCATAGGGTAAGAATTTCTATTTGAAAACATTAGATTTGCCCCTAAGACATCTCCGCCAGAAAAAACAGTAAGCTTTAATATATTCCCTTCGTTATCTATCTTTTGAACAGACACCTGACCATCAAGTACTATATCCATTGCAAGGCAAACCTCATTTTGTAGATGAATGATCTGCCCTTTAGCATAGTTATTTGTTTTATATTTCGGTAAACTGAATAATTGTATAAGCTGCTCTTGTGAAAAACCGCTAAACAAATTAAGGCTTAATATAACGTCAATGTAATTTTCAATATTTATTTTAATCCACGCTCCCAATTAGTTACCGTGGTAACTTTTTAATATTCTGATTTAAAGTATACTATAACAAAATACAAATTGAAAGGAGTTTTTTATGCTCGAGAAAATTTATGGTTTTTCGACTTTAGATACTAAAAATATTGAAAAACTAGTTGATGACGATCCTCTATTGATTAACCACATGGTTCTGCCTAAAGGAGAAGGACTTCCTGAACACTATTCTAATTCAAATGTTTACATGATTGTAATTAGGGGGAGTATGACTTTGACACTTGATGAACAAGAACCTCATTTGTATCGCTGCGGACAAATCGTCAATATCCCGTATCATACTAAAATGAATGTTAATAATTTTAATGAGGCTATTCTTGAATTTTTTGTAATCAAATCTCCAAACCCAAGAAAATATGGGGGTGTTTAGTATGGATATTTTTACAATTACATTTTGGATTATCACCTTAATTTGGTTTACCTTTTCCATAATTAAAGATAAAAAAAAGACACTAAATGCTATTAAAATGTCTGGCGGGATGATGAAAGGCATGGCAAGCGAGATAGTTGCTATCCTATTTCTTATAGGATTAATACTGACCTTTATCCCGCCAGATACTATAAAGCAATACATGGGAGATTCAAACATTCTTCTATCTACGATTGTTTTTGCACTTGTAGGATGTATTTCACTAATCCCGGCATTTGTAGCGTTTCCGCTGGTTGGTTCTTTTTTAGATGCAGGAGCAAGCATTGTTCCTGTTGTAGCGTTTTTGACTACTTTAACAATGGTGGGTATCGTTACATTTCCATTGGAAAAAAAAGAGTTTGGTACCAAGTTTACAATAATTAGAAACTCTTTAAGTTTTGTATTTGCCGTTGTCATTGCGTTGTTAATGGGGGTGATAATATGAGCAAATTAAAACAAGCAATAATCAATAATAAATTTTTTGCAATAGTCTTATTGGCTTACATTGGGGTATCAATCTTTATGCCCGATAAATCAGTTCAATCACTTCAAAATAGCTTGTATTATGTAAAAGAAATGCTAATGATTATGCCAGTAATACTGTTGTTAACCTCACTTATAACAGCTTGGGTACCCCGAAAAACTATAGAGAATAACTTCGGTAAAGATTCAGGATTTAAAGGTTCTATTTTTTCTTTTCTTCTTGGCAGTTTTTCAGCAGGGCCAATATATGCAGCATTTCCGGTATGTAAAGCACTTTTAGCAAAAGGGGCTGGTATTTCAAATATTGTAATCATACTCAGTACATGGGCAGTTATTAAAGTTCCTATGCTTCTGAACGAAGCTAAGTTCTTAAGCCCTAAGTTTATGATTATTCGATGGATATTAACTACAATTTCCATTTTTATTATTGGTTATATTACATCAAAGTTAGTAAAAATAGAAGACATCCCAAAAGGTGACATAGATATCGATTCTGGAGAAGATAAACTCTATATAAACCAAGAATACTGTATCGGTTGTGGACTTTGTGCAAAAATTGCACTGAATCATTTTGAAATTGCTAATAAAAAGGCAAGTGTCATTAATCAAGATATTAAGGAAGATGAGATGATAACTATTAATGAAGCAATTGAAAGATGTCCGGTAAAGGTTATTAAATATACAAATTAGGACATAATTACTAACTTTGCGGCGATTTTGATTAAAAATTAGAATCGCCGCTTTTTTCTACTAATATCCCACTTTCAAAAACTCTAAAGGCGTTGAGACAGAAAATCTTGATGCTTATGTTTCTATATAATAAAGCTTATTGGTATAAAGCTTATTGGTTTGAAAAAGAAGGGTTTCTTACTTCAGAAAAATAGGGAAAGAGAGAAACTATCAAAACAAAAGACTGTACGATATAATTAAGTTCAATCAATCAAATCTGTAATATGATTTCCGCTAAGGAACAACTAGGCCTTGTGGACATCATTTTTATCTACGCAAGGCATGTTGAGGTTTTAATAATGATGATGTATTGTAGTGAGGAAATAAGACGGCTTAACCTTACCCACTTTGTATAGTACGAGTTCATCGTGTCTAACAAAGTGGGTAAGGGTTAAGTAACTACCTTCAGAAACGGTTTATTTACTACATCCCCAAAAGATATATATATTTTAGCAGTAAAGGTATGGATTGTTTTTAATGTGTTTAAAGGGCTTAATTGAATTTCCTCCAGCTGAAAAGAAAGAAATTATGTTGGGTTATACTACTCGCGATATTACTAAAAACTTAATTGACAATGTGACCGCATGGTCGTATAATATAATAAGTATTATGACCATGTGGTCACATTGCACGAAAGGAGGCTCAATAGTGCCTAATCCATCATTTTTTAACTTATCAGAGGATAAAAGAAATCTAGTTATATCAGTTACTTTAGAAGAGTTTTCTACTGTCAATTATGATACAGCCAGTATTAATCAAATATGCAAGAAATCAAATATTGCAAAAGGAAGCTTTTATCAGTACTTTACAGATAAACTTGACCTATATGCATATATAATGACTTTGGCAATTGAAGCAAAGATTACTTTTTTTTCTGCAATTTTAGATCAATTTAAGACATTGACTCTACTGGAACAAATTCATCTGCTTTTTATTAAAGGTATTGAATTTGCTAAAGCTTATCCTCAATATGCTGCCTTAGGAGAACAATTTTCGAAGGAGAATAATGAAACTGCAAAGTCAGCAGTTATCAAGGAAGGGGATAAACAATCGGAGTCACTATTTATTCAAATGATAGATTATGCAAAATCAAGAGGAGAAATTGACAGTAATATTGATGCATTAGCTTTAAGTATGATGCTGCAATCCCTTAATAAAACAGTAAATGAATACATGTTGATCAAATTTGGTGATATTAGCTCTAAGCATTTCGATGAAGATGCTAATAAATTAGTAGATTCACTGCTTAGCATTATCTTTAACGGAATTAAAAATAGATAAATATAAAATTATGGGGGTATTAATTATGGCTAAGAAAATAGATTGTATATTGGGAATGATATTCGCAGCTGTAACAGCGATATTTGTAATATTAATTCTAACAAATGACATGATTTTTAACTGGGCATTTGAAAGACATCATAATGTATTGAGCTGGTATATAAGACCTATATTTATTATACCAATTGTATTATTTGCTTATAAGAAAAGCTTTACTGGAATATTCGCTTCTATATTTGCTTTGTTCACAAGTATGTTTTGGTTTCCTGTACCTGCAGCAAGCAGCCCTCAGGTATTGTCATTTCTTGCATTTGAGATGGAATATTTGAAGGGTGCATGGACAGCTCCAAAAGTCATAATTAGTTTATCAGTTCCAATATTCTTTATAGCTCTTATTATAGCTGCTTGGAAAAGAAACTGGAAATGGCTTATGGGAGTTGTTATTTCAGCAGCTGCATTAAAGGTTCTATGGAGTGTGGTATTTAGCGGAGAAGCTGGAATGTCTATTATAAAGCCGGCAATTACAGGGTTAATTATCTGCATCGGTGGTTTTTATTATCACAAAAAACGTCAAACAGCTAAAAAAAAGTAAAAATAACTATTTCTGGAAGGGCTTCAAAAAGTAAGACTTCAATTTCAAGCTTCTATATAGACACTCTATATAGACCAGGTAGTAGACTGATAGTTTGAGGGGATTTTTTATTAGGGGGGTGCACATTTACTTGCAAGTAAACCAATACACGAAAGGAAAGGGTATAATGATTTATTATATATGAGTAAACGTGAAGACACCCCCTACAAATATAAAATATTACAATGTTGTAACAATGGTACCATGAATATAGCTGATAGATCTATAGCCCTGCTTCGCAGACGTTTTGGGTTCCATGAATTGATACTGGAATATAGCTTCCTAGAGAGGGTAAACTTTGACGCATTACCGGTTGCTGAATGTTTTTCAGTTTTTGGCGAAATTTAGCACGTACTCTTGACGACTCAAACATAGTATGTTATTATATTATCGACAGACAGTCGGTCTATAAAAGGAGATGTAAAAATGAGAGTCGTAAAAGAAGCCGAGGAACGCAGGAACGAAATACTTGACGCGGTGGATGAGCTTTTCGGTCAGAAGGGTTTTGATGGCACAAGTACAAACGATATTTTAGAAAAGGTCGGAATTGCGCGGGGAACGCTGTATTATCACTTCAAATCGAAGGAGGATATTATGGACGCGCTGATTGAGCGGTATAATGTACGTCTTTTAGGCGCGGCGCAGGAAATTGCCGCAGATAAGAGCATACCTGTAAACCGCTTATGCATCAGAAAATTCAAAAGGTCATAATCAACGGCGTTGTGCCGATACTTACGGGAATAATATGCGAGGGCATTGAGAAGGGACTATTCAGCACACCGTTCCCGTATGAATGCATGGAAATGGTTGTGGCATATTCAAATACCGTTTTTGATGATGATATGGTTAAAATGACGAACGAGGAGCGCGCTTCACGCATACAGGCGTTTGCTTTCAACGCAGAAAGGCTGCTCGGTGCCCAAAGCGGAAGTCTTATGTATGTTATGCAGATGATTGGCAGCGGAAATGGAGACAGCAATGAATAATTCGCGAAAATCCTTCCAAAAATTTCTTCTTCTGTGGTCGGGAGAGCTTATTTCAGCGATAGGAAGCGGGCTTACGTCGTTCGGGCTTGGGGTTTATGTTTTTGAGCAGACGGGAAAGGCATCGGCAATGGCACTTGTAATCTTGCTTGCGTTTATGCCGTCGCTTCTTTTAAATGCCGTGACGGGAGTGCTTGCGGACCGCTATGACCGCAGGCTTCTAATGGCACTGGGCGACAGTCTTTCCGCGGTGGGACTTATATTCATTCTGATTTGTATGCTTCGAGGAGAAGCACAGCTATGGCAGATTTGCATAGGAATTACAGTAAGCTCGGTGTTTTCATCGCTGCTTGATCCCGCATACAAAGCTACGGTAACGGATTTGCTTACCGAGGAGCAGTACACAAAGGCAAGTGGTCTTATTCAGGCGGCAGGCTCGGCAAAATATCTGATTTCGCCCGTAATTGCGGGATTTCTGCTCACCGTTTCGGATATAAAACTGTTGCTTGTAATCGACATCGGCACTTTTTTTGTAACCGTTATATCAACTCTTGCTGTACGCAGCGGTCTTGCTTCAAAGAAATGTGAACAGGCAAAATCGTTTATCCACGAATTCAAAGTCGGTTGGGGTGCTGTTTCCGAAAACAGGGGAGTGCTTGTTCTTGTGATAATGACATCCGTAATGACATTTTTCCTCGGCTTCATACAAACACTTTCCACGCCGATGATACTTGCTTTTTCGGACAGCTCCGCATTAGGAACAGTTGAAACAATCGCCGCTTCGGGAATGCTTGTGACAAGTGTGATCATAGGAATTCTTCCGATAAAAAGGGGCTATGCGAAAATGCTTTCGGTTTCGCTGTTTTGTGCAGGAATATTTATGGCGGTGTTCGGACTACGCGAAAATATTGTACTTATCTGCGTTTCGGGATTTCTGTTTTTTGCAATGCTCCCGTTTGCAAACACAAGCCTAGATTTTCTTATCCGCACAAACATTGAAAATTCCGTTCAGGGCAGAGCGTGGGGACTTATCGGTGTAATTTCTCAGCTTGGATATGTTGTCGCTTATGCGCTTTCGGGCGTGCTTGCGGATTATGTGTTCACTCCTTTACTGCTTGACGGCGGAGTGCTTGCTGACAGTGTGGGAAAGATCATCGGCACAGGCAGCGGCAGAGGAACAGGATTTCT
>JAQSXC010000356.1 GCA_029266335.1 Eubacterium sp.
GATACTGAATCCGGTTTAGAAACCTTTATTTTATCCATATTATCAAAAGACCTCAAGCTCATTGCAAGAGCTTGTTCGCGAGTTGTTGTAGCATATCCGGCTGCTGTTTGAGCAGATGTTACTGATTTTGGCATAAATTTTCCGTCAGTTCCTTTAATTATTTCCAATTTTGCCATGTACTGAACATGTTCCAAAGCCCATGAGGAAATATCATTCTGATCACTGAAAGTAGGTGAACCAGAAGTTGAAAAATCACCATTTGGAGCAATGTTGCGGATGGCTCTACTAAGCATCGTTGCAACCTGCTCACGATTTGTGAGCTCTTTAGGTGCAAAAGAAGTATTTGATATACCTTTTACAATTCCATGATTAAATGCCTTTAATATCTGAAGGTTTGTTGTATCATTAAAAGGATTAGGCGAAACAGGTACGCTCACCTCGCCTGTTGATTTTTCATACAGTAATATAGCAACTTCTGCAAATTCCTCACGAGTAATTGGATGTGTCATGTCCTCTCCTTTAAGTGATTCAGGAATCAGTCCATATTCATTTGCTTTATCAAGTTCAGGCATTGCCCAGCTTGAAGCATTAGAGTAAGCCTCCATGCCGTGAGTGATAATATTGGAAAAAGGACTGTATATTACACCGGACTTTCCTGCTGCTGGGTAATGATAGTAGTCGAATAAATACCTGAATTTTATCTCATATACAGCTGCTTCATAACTATCCTTTAGTCCAAAATAAGCCTCAGCTCCAATATTAAATTCTTCGACGAAATTATCACTGTGGCAAGCCCTCCACTCTCCATTGTTAACCTTGAGCCATACCTCAGTTTTTACCCAGTCATTGCTTATATTATTCAATAGCTGAGTTTCTTCATGAGCTTTATCAGCTCTAATATTCAAGTAAGGTGATCCATCAGAATTCTTTTTAAGTTCCGCTGATTTCAACTCAGGTGTATGATTAATCAGCATATCAGGATTTTCAATCTTTTGGTTGTTGCTGTAAGAAACCGTTTCTGACCATGGAGAAAAGAAACCGAAATATTCACCATTTTCGTCCTGGTAACTAACAACAAAACGTACTCTGAAATGCATTATATGGGTGTCAAAATAAGATTTGGTTACAGGTAATTGTTCACCGCTGGAAATACTTTCGAATTGCCCTCTATCGAATACTACTGAAGATGTATAACTGCCTTTTTCAATACGGCAAAGACTTTTGTTAGTATTGTAACCACGATCTTCATCCCACTCACTTTTGTAATGCCAGTTTCCTTCATCAAGTTTATAATCAATTTGTGCCATAAGCTCAAAGCCGCCATATCCAGCTTCTGAGAATGCTGAATTATCTTCTCCTATAATATCTACGAAATCACGCAGTTCGTCAGATGCACTCACATTAATATCAAATCCAATCCATGTTTTTTCAAATCCATCTTCCCTATACTCAACAGCAACACTTTTTGGTGACCCAACACTTGTTGGTGGGTTGTATGCTGCTTGTGCCAAAACTGGCATTGTACTTACGATAAACACTAATATAAGAATTTTTATTAAATTTTTACCTTTCATAACAAATCCTTCCTTCAATCAGAGTGTGTTAATTTTATCATACAAATCATGAGGAATTTAATATACCCCAAATAATGCTAATTTTGTTATGTTTATTGCTCAACCCCAAATAATGCTAATTTTGTTATGTTTATTGCTCATAAGAAAAAGACCTTCAAGTCGTTTAAGCTTGAAAGTCTCCTTTATAAATATTAAATATCATTCTAATTTTGCGAAACAGTTTTTCGGTATTGAGATGGTGTCATTCCTGTCTTTTCTTTAAATAATCTGAGGTAATTTCCTTTATAATCTTCACCACAAACCGCAAAGGCCTCTGTTATAGTAAGGTTTTTATCACATAGTGCCTCCATCAGCTTATTTACCTTTATTTTTTGATAATAACAATATGGCGTCATAGAAGTATGCTTTTTAAAAAGGCGAGCAAAATGATAACGGCTTAAATTTACTGATTTGGCAATTTTTTCAATGTCGAACTTCTCCAACCAATTTGCTTCTATATACTCCTTGGCTTTTGAAATATCAGACCTACCTTCGTATATTCTGGTAGTAATAAATACATTTACTATATAAGCTATTTTTCTATTTTGATCCCATATAGGAAAGCTATGAATATCTGTGTACAAAGCGTTAATATCAAAACTTTCACTCTTTGCCTCATATCGTTCTGACATATCTTCCAAAGCTACCTTAACATCAGACACTGAAAGCGTTTCTCCTAAAAATGCTCTACGAACATATTCCCGCATACCTAATTCGTCATTTACCACAGGATCCTTCAACAGATTGTAATGTCCTACAATTTGTTCTGCTTTTGATATGTTCCACATTTCCAGTGCCGCGCGGTTTGCAAACATTGTTGTTCCATCAGGAGCAAATATTTCAATAGGTATTGGAAATAGGTCCACTAATTGAAAAAGCAATTCTTCATTACCAAAAGCAGACTGAAAGGACTCTGACATAGAGTTGTTTTGATTTCCAACTAGATAATCCATTGTGTTCCCCCTTTTTAATCTAAGAATGAATATTATTAACAGTTTCTATTATATTCACGTATTGAGTCTCAAAAGACACCATATCTAATAGTTCGTAAGCACATAATCCATTCGGTTACACCCTATAGCGGAAGCAACGGAGCTACACTTTGCTCGTAATAAATAAAAAATAGTTTTATCTTAAGATCAGCTTTATTAAATTCGGATCTAAATGCACTTGAACAATCCTTTAATATCGTCCCTTGTGCAAAATGCCCATTATCAATAACTCTTACTAAGTCAGTAACGCCTGTGCTTATGGCATCTTCCATAGTTGCGTCATTAACTATTGGACCTCCCTTCACCACATATGTTACCTTATTAGCTGGAAGATTCATTAACAAAAACTTATCAAAAATGATTTCTCCAGAATTATCAGCAATATACATAATATTTCCTGCCTCTTCTACTGCTTTTTGTAAAGCTTTTGATCCAGTACCATAAATGTCATGTTTTACACTGTCTTCAACCGACTTAACAATATCGATATGCTTTAAATTTAGTCCAACTGAAAAATCTATAATATTGCCAGCTATTGCTAACCTACAAGCCATATCAAAAGGATCTTCTGCCTTTTCTAACCACTTTTCCTCATTTATTTTATCATAAATCTCT
>JAQSXC010000201.1 GCA_029266335.1 Eubacterium sp.
TCTGAATCCAATATAAAACCTCCTGAACATGATAGTATTTTGAATAATACTACCATGTTCAGGAGGTGCTAAAAAGACGCTGTTCATTTGCCGCTTACTGTATATCCAGCAATTTAGTTATGTTAGTTGTTCAAAGCATGACTGATTTAAATGTGAACAATTTTCAGAAAAAAGTTATGTCAACAATTTTCAGAAAAAAGTTATTGACAAAATTAACATTATAGATATAATATATTTTATATCGAAACGATATATGAATAAACGATATAGGAGGTCATATGCTAGAATACATTATTTTAGGCTATCTTATGAAAGAAGAGATGAGCGGGTATGATTTAAAACAGTGGATGACAAATTGCACATCCTACTTTTTTGATGCAAGCTTCGGCAGCATTTATCCGGCATTAAAGCGGTTAGAAGAGAAAGGCTATATTCAATCCAGTGAAGTGGTGGAGAGTAGTAAATTCAAAAAAATTTATTCAATAACCGATATGGGTAAGTCACATTTTTTAAGCTGGCTGGAAAAACCGATTGTTTTTTCCAAAACAAAGCAGGAACATTTAGTTTATTTCTACTTTTATCAATACTTACCGAAAGAAAGAGCAATATTGAATTTAAAAACATTTAGTACAGAAGTAGAATCACTTTTAAATCAGTTAAGCAAAGAAAAATCTGATGTTGAAAAAGTGAATAATGTTAATCAATACACCTTTATATATTCTACAATGGTTTATGGTGTTAATTATTATCAGTTTATAATTAACTGGTGCAATGACTTAATAAAACAAATCGAAGGAGAAAAAATATGAAAATAACAACTGTCATGGGGAGCCCAAAAAAACATGGAAAAACTGCTACTGCACTTGAATTTTTTGAAAAACAATTACTGTCTCAAGGACATGAAATTGATCGAATTAATATAACAGATTATCATATAAACGGCTGTCTAGGATGCTATGCATGTATGCAAAACAAAGATGTCGCTGGATGCGTACAAAAAGACGAGATGCTGTGGTCTATGCATCCCCTTTGTATAGCTTTGACCTTACTGCTCAGATGAAGCCTCTTGTTGATCGATCTTTTTGCCTATCCAACACAACACTGTTAGATGGAAAACGTGTTGCACTACTCATAACCTGTGCTGGTCAGGAAGAGGGTAATGCAGATTTGGTGCAGGAATTTTTCCGCAGAGGTTTTGACGGAGAGAATAAGGGTATGTTCCACACTAAACTTGTTGGCGAATTTATTATTCCATTTAGTGACGCTTCAGATTTTAGTGATAGAGCTAGAAAAACAGCAGAAACTTTAGCAACATCCATTTTAAATGACCTATAAACAAAAAATATAACTGGCTTACAATTAGGGGCACATTTCTTATTTAGAAAATAAAGAAAGTGCATTTTTTAAACCTAGTAATATCGAAACGATATATAACTAATTGCTATATTATAAAAGGAGTGTAAATTGAATTGAAGGAAGATAAAGTGATAGATAAGAAAAAAAATAGGATTATAAAAAAGCGTATCATGCAGTTGATACTAGGTTTTATAAGCATTTTGGCATTATATATGCTTATCTAGGGATAAGATATGGCGCGGTCAACTGGTACTATGGATTTACTGATGGGCAAGAATATTCGAAAGGTCTTCTTATGTTAGACAGCAACGTACGATTTTATAGTGGTCTATGGCTGGGCATTGGCATAGTAATACTGTGGATGATTCCACGAATCGATCGTGAAAAGACAACGCTTCGGGTTATAGCAATCTTCTTTTTCTTTGGAGGGGTTGGTCGATTGATCTCCATACTTACGTGTGGCTTACCGTCCAATAGCTATTTGGTTTTTGTACTCTTGGAATTGGGTTTTCCACTTCTTACATTATGGCAAAAGCGTATTATAGAGTAACACATGTTTTTGCTAACAAAGAAAGGAAATTTAAATCATACGGAGATAAGTTATGGAAGAAAATAAATTATTAAGAAATGAAATGCTATCTGTTGTAATGATTAGTTTGGTGCTAGCATTTCGGCAGATGGCAATGACGATTGTTTCACCCTTTATATCGACTTATAGTAAAACACTCTTGAATTATACTCCACTGTTAGCTGGAATAGCCTTAGGGATATTCGGACTTACTCAGGCAATATTTCAAATACCGTTTGGTATACTCAGTGACAGGTTTGGTAATAAAGTTATGATGCTTATTGGTCTTGCACAGGTAATAATTGGACTTGTCATCGCTTTTTTTGCAAGAAATATCTATGTTCTTATTTTTGCGAGGGCTTTGCAGGGCAGCGGAGCAATTATAGGCGTTGGTTATTCCTGGGTTACCGGAATGGTGGATGAGAATAAACGGACAAAAGCAATGAGTATTGTTGGTGTTTTTATTTCAGTGGCATCAGCACTCGCATTCGCATTGGGACCGTTACTTCACGAAATAATGCCTATTAATATGATGTTTCTTGCCTGTGCTATATTGATATTCATCAATGGATGCTACATATTTTTCTTTCTGAAAGACAACCGTAATGGAGATAATAAAGCAAAAGGTTCCTCAGCTAGCGATATTCAGTTGCTAGTTAAAAATAAACAATTTATCAGAATGAATTTCGCGGCCTTTTTCAATAATTATATGATGATGTCTGTTTTCTATGCTTTACCCATTTATCTTAGTAAGGTAACAGGTGAAAAAGGAATCTGGAAAGTTTTTGTACCAGCAGTAATTACTGCTGTAATACTGATGAAACCGATTGTCAAGTTGGTAGAAAAAGGCTATAACCGTCAAGTTTTAATGGTTTGCTTTTTGATTTCTACTCTGAGTATTTGTTTGTATTTTATAAAGGACTCCTATATTTTTCTGGTTGTGGGGACGATTTTGTTTTTAAGTTGTTATGTATCTCTTGCAACGGTTCTTGCAACCAATGCGAACAATGTTGTTGAAGATAATCACCGCGGATTGGCAAACGGCATCTTCAATTCATTTCAATATATCGGTAATTTTGCAGGACCAGTTGTGACAGGTGCCGTTTGGGGTATTTCAGACCATCTGTCATGGGTGATAATCATATGTGTCGGAATTACCGGACTGGTTATGGTTTCTCATGAAAAACCAACTAAATAACAATAATTGAAACACGGAGGGAAAAGTATCATGAAAATATTAACTATTTTAGGGAGTCCAAAAAAGAATGGCAAAACTTCAAAAGCATTGGGTATGCTCGAAGAAAATCTTATCTTACATGGGCATGAGGTGGAAAGAATACATATTAGCAGTCATAATATTAAAGGCTGTATGGGGTGTTATGCCTGTATGGAAAATAATGACGAGCCCAGCTGTATACTGAAAGATGATGCAAAATCTATTTTTGAAAAAATGATTGCGGCGGATGCAATTATTTATGCTTCACCTATTTACTGCTATGATTTCACCTCACAGATGAAAACTCTTATTGACAGACATTATTGTATGACAATCAATTTTGGTTCGCCTAACGGTACATCGTCAATCGCTGGAAAAAAGGTTGCTCTTTTAACTACATGCATGGACAAAAAGGAAGGAAATGCAGATTTTGCAGAAGAAATTTTTGATAAATCAATGAGATTTGTGATGAAATGCGAAGTGGTTGGAAAAGAAACTATTCCATTAAGTAATGCACCTGATTATGAAGTTAGGGCGAAAGTTGCTACAGATAAGCTTACAGCAAGTATTTTAGGCTTTTAGTGACTAGGTAAGAATAATACGAGTATTCTTATTGTAGACAATTTGTTGCAACGATGCTTTAGATTGAAAAAAGTATGTATGTCTGTTTACGGTAATATGGTAAGAAGATTAAAAAAAGAATATATAAAAAACGGTCACATATTTTGAAAATTGAGACCGTTTTTTGTGTTCAAAGGGTAGAATTTATTTTGTACAATGATAGCAAATTATCTATTCCATATAAATAAATTAGCAATATTATTATCTGAAACTTTTTCAAGCTCCTCCGATATAATTTTGATACCCTGTTCTATTTTTTCTTCATCGACATTACATATATTCAAGCAGATGCAATTCGCTTTTTTGCAGGGAGGAAGGAAGGAACTATCTGCGGTTGCAATTTTTATATTCCGCATTTCTAAAGCGTTGACAAGCGTATGTGCTTGGATATTTTCTGGAATTTCTATGCATGTAAAACAGCCTGTATCAGGGATTTGAGTTTTTATTCTGGAGTCTAAATATTTATCGCATGCTTTTTTTAATGCATTCATCCTTGAACGGTAGACTTGTTTTATCTTTGTTATATGGTTAGCATACATGCCATTTTTAATATAAAGCTCAAGAGCGCCCTGCTCTATAATATCGCTGCAGATTTTCTTTCCTTTGAATAAATCGGATAACATGGATGGGAATACAATAATTCCAAGACGCAGCCAAGGGAAAAGTATTTTGGAGTAGCTTTTGATGTAGAATACTCGGGATGAATTATCATCGGAAAATATAGGATCTGCTTTTTTATTCAGGTCGAGTTCAGCGAAACAATCATCTTCAACAATATATACATTATATTGTTGAGCAAGGTTTAATATCTTTTTCTTTTGTTCAGTTGAAAAAGAATATCCCGTAGGATTGTGAAACCTTGGCATAGTATAAAAAAATTTAACGTCCTCGTTTTTGAAAATGTTTTCAAGCTCTTCAAGATCGATACCATCAGAATTTCTTTTAATTCCAATGGTTATAGCATTACTTAGCTCAAGAGCACTCAATATTTCAGAACAAGTAGGCTGTTCAACAAGAACCTTGTTTTTCCCGTTTGGAAATGGAGTATTAACTAAAATAGATATTGACTGCTGTGATCCTGATGTTACAAAAATATTCTCTGGAGTGGTAAATACCTGTAAATCCTGCAGCTGCTTTTGAATTGTTTTTCTTAAGCTCTCAATTCCGCCGGATACGTCATTTACAGTAAGCATTTTATCCTTATATAGATCAATTGATTGGTTAAGGCAATGCTGAAGCTCAATATCCGGTATTACTCTATTGCTATAAATATAAGGGCAAAAGTCAATACAATCTGCTATTGGAACACATTTCTCCTGCTCTTTTTTTGAAACCAGATAGTAACCACTTTTGGGTACAGAGTATACAAGGTGTTCTTTCCCCAATTCATTATAAGCACGTATTACGGTATCCTTATTACACTGCAGCATTTTTGAAACTTCTTGAATAGAGGGTAGCTTACTTCCCGGCTTTAATTTCTTATTGGTTATTTCCTGTTTTATAAAATCTATAACAGTTTGATATTTTTTTTCCATTCTCATTCTCCAATCTTGAGTAAATCTATTTTATCCAATATTTATTTCCCCATTGGGACATGAGTTCTAGTATCGGAATGAGGGTTTTTCCTTTATCGGTCAAAGAGTATTCGACTTTTGGAGGAACTTGATTATACTGCTCTCTATAGACAAGTTCGCTGCTTTCTAATTCTTTTAACTGCTGACTTAGTGTTTTGTGCGCAATGGATGGCAAGTTATCTTTCAGCCTGCCGTACCTTATTACTCCATCTGTGGATATCAGCCATAAAATAGCACATTTCCACTTTCCTCCAAGAATAGATAAGGTGTAATTTATCGGACAATTCAGTCCTTCTTTTTTATTATGTTCCATAGGATACTCCAATACTTACTTTTAGTTTAGTATATAACAAAAATGTGCATACTTGATTTTTATATAATAAGTATATACAATTTGCTATGAGAAATCAACTAAAATATTCCAATGGAGGTATTGTATATGAAGGTATTAGCATTCAACGGGAGTCCAAGAAAGAATGGGAACACTGCAACTGTACTTAATCACGCTCTTGAAGGGGCAGCTTCACAGGGAGCAGAAACAGAACTTATCCATCTTTATGATATTAATTATAAGGGATGTATAAGCTGCTTTGCATGTAAAAGGATAAGCGGTAAAAGTTACGGTAGATGCGCTGTAAATGACGATTTGATGCCAATTCTTAAAAAAGCAAAGGAAGCGGATGCCATTATTCTAGGCTCACCCATCTATCTGGGAACAGTTGCTGGCGAAATGAGTTCATTTATAGAGCGGTTGATATATCCATACCTTGTGTATGATGAGAACCATTCTACGCTTTTTAAAAAGAAGATTCCGATAGGGTTCATTTATACCTTGGGTGTGACTGAGAGCCGGATGAAAATGATGGGATATGATCAACCTGCTTGTATAAATGAAATGCTGATGAAGAATATTTTTGGAGGGATATCGGAATCTCTGTTTGTTAACGATACTTATCAGTTTGATGATTACTCAAAATATGTTTCTACGGCATTTAGCCAAGAAGAAAAAGAGAAACGACGAAAAGAAGAGTTTCCTAATGATTGTAAAAAAGCTTTTGATATGGGAGTAAGACTTGTACTTGAGAGCAGAAAAGAGAATAATAACAGCATTTATTCACAAATTTTAATATAAATTGAAAAAACTTAAAGCAAAAAGGCTATTCTGTTCAAATAGCCTTTTTTTAATGGATTACGTCATTCCCATTTTTACTCCCAATCTATACCCGTATACCTCGATAAAAACCAAATAGACACTAAGATGAAGGAGAGTTAATATATGCTCGACAAGGTAATAAAGTCACATTGAAAAATTCTTAAATTAAACAAATTAAGAAAGGAGCTATATCTATGAATAATCGATTTATTTACCTGGATCATGCTGCTACTACAGCGATGAGGCCGGAAGTTTTTGAGGCAATGCAGCCATATTTTATTGAAAAATACGGTAATCCGTCTTCAATATATTCACTTGCCAGAGATGGGAAAAAGGCTATTGAAGAATCACGAGATAAAGTTGCGGGAGTTTTGGGTGGTCGGTCAGATGAAATATTTTTTACCGGTTCCGGAACAGAAGCTGACAATTGGGCAATCAAAGGTGTGGCATACGCCAATAAGTTCAAGGGCAATCATATCATTACCACTTCAATAGAACACCATGCTGTTCTCAATACCTGTCAATACCTTGAAAGTGATGGCTTTGAAGTCACATACTTACCTGTAGACGAGAATGGCCTCGTAACACCGGAACAGGTTGAAAAAGCAATCAAACCCAATACTATTTTAATCTCCATTATGTTTGCTAACAATGAAATTGGAACCATTCAGCCCATTTCAGAAATAGGAAAACTGGCAAGAGAAAGGGGAATATACTTCCACACAGATGCAGTACAGGCAGTAGGAAATGTACCCATCAATGTGGCAGATATGAACATTGATCTTCTATCTTTATCTGGACACAAATTCTATGGCCCAAAAGGAATTGGTTCTTTGTATATCAGAAAAGGAGTAAAAATCACTTCGCTTCTTCATGGAGGGTCTCAGGAAAGAGGCCGCAGGGCAAGTACCGAGAATGTTTCTGCGATAGTCGGCCTTGGAAAAGCAATTGAATTAGCTACCCGTAATATAGAAGAACAAAGCAAGAAACTTATCGCTCTGAGAGATAGAACAATTGAGGAAGTAATGCGCAAAATTCCTTATGTTAAACTGAATGGACACATGATGCAAAGACTGCCCGGAAACGTTAACTTCGCATTCGAATTTATTGAGGGAGAGTCAGTGCTGCTTATGCTGGACATGAAAGGAATTGCCGCATCAACGGGTTCTGCCTGTACTTCTGGCTCGCTTGATCCATCCCATATTCTTCTTGCCATCGGAGTGTCGCCTGAACTGGCAAATGGATCGCTGCGGCTTACATTTGGAGAAGAAAATACGCAGGAGGATGTGGATTATTTACTTGAGGTGCTTCCTGCAATTGTAGAAAGGCTTAGAGAAATGTCACCCTTATATGAAGGTGTAGAAGGAGGAAATAAATCATATGCAGTATAGTGAAAAGGTTATGGATCACTTTATGAACCCAAGGAATGTTGGAATCATTGAAAATGCAGATGGCATTGGACAGGTAGGTAATCCGCAGTGCGGAGATATTATGAAAATATATTTAAAAATAGAAGAGAGTATTATTATAGACGCAAAATTCAAGACTTTCGGTTGTGGTGCTGCTGTTGCAACAAGCAGTATGGCTACAGAGCTGGTAAAAGGCAGAACAATTGAGGAGGCACTTAAAGTTACAAATGCAGCGGTTGCTGAAGCGCTTGACGGACTGCCGCCCATTAAAATGCACTGCTCCATTCTGGCTGAAGAGGCTGTTAAGGCTGCAATAGACAGTTATAAGGAGAAAAACGGCCTCTTGGTTGAAAAGTGTGATAACAATGCTTGTGGGAAAAACTGTTGCAATATACACCATCTTGAGAAATTTAAATAAGTTTATAGGTAGGAGGTATTTATTTTGGAACAATCAAATTCACTGGTAAAAAATATTGAAATCAAGCAGGCTGTATTGATTTCAATCATGGTGTCTGCTTTGCTGCCTTCGTTTATGAGTTCATCAGTAACAGTCGCACTGCCTTCAATGGGGAAGGAACTAGGGATGAATGTAGCTGCTTTGAGTTGGATATCAACGGCTTATTTGCTGGCAGCGGTAGCATTCCTTGTACCTTTTGGAAGAGCAGCGGATATATACGGGAGAAAGCGGATATTTTTATGGGGAGTAGCTCTTCTCACACTGACATCAATACTATGTACATTTTCACAATCAGAATGGCAGATTATAGCTTTGAGGGCGCTACAAGGCATTGGAGGGTGTATGCTGTCGAGTACTGGAATAGCCATTGTGAGCTCGGCGTATCCTGACGGTGAGAGAGGAAAAGCTCTTGGAATGATTGGAGTTACAAGT
>JAQSXC010000202.1 GCA_029266335.1 Eubacterium sp.
ACATACCGAGGAATCCCTGGTTTCCTGCGGTGCAGAAGTACAGAAGGGTAATGCTCCGACGGAAAGAAAGATCCAGCGTTTATTCAGAAATCCTGAAGTAAGCACAATAATAAAGAGGTGTAACGACTTTGGTGCGGGTGGAGTATCTGTTGCAATCGGTGAACTGGCAGACGGTCTGGAAATTAATCTTGATATGGTTCCAAAGAAATATGAAGGTCTTGATGGAACAGAACTGGCTATTTCAGAGTCACAGGAAAGAATGGCTGTAGTAGTTGATGCGTCAAATGTTGAAAAATTTATAGACTATTCAAACAGAGAAAATCTGGAAGCCGTAGTTGTTGCGGAGGTGACTGCAGCACCAAGACTTAAGATGAGCTGGAGAGGCAGACAGATAGTGGATTTAAGCAGGGAATTCCTGAATTCTAACGGTGCTAAGCAAAGAATAGACATTGAAATCTCTGCTCCAAAAGAGGAAAGCTATTTTGACAAATTTAACAATATACAAATAAGTGATTTGGCGGAAAAGTGGATTGCCAACCTGCAAAACCTCAACAGATGCAGTCAGAAGGGGCTGGTTGAACGCTTTGATTCAACCATCGGAGCAAACACAGTACTGATGCCATTTGGAGGAAAGTACCAGTTTACTCCCGCTGAAGGTATGGCAGCAAAGCTGCCTTTGATTGAGGGAGATACGACTACAGGTACTTTAATGACCTATGGTTACAACCCTGAGGTATCCACCTGGAGTCCTTTCCATGGGGCTGTATTTGCAGTGGTTGAATCGGTTGCAAAAATTGCAGCAATGGGTGGTGACTACAGCAAGGTGAGATTGACCCTGCAGGAGTATTTTGAAAAACCGGGCAGGGATGCAAAACGATGGGGTAAGCCTCTTAGTGCACTGCTGGGTGCCTACTATGCGCAGATGAAGCTTGGAACTGCTGCAATTGGCGGAAAGGACAGCATGTCAGGAAGCTTTAATGAGCTGGATGTTCCTCCAACACTGGTATCCTTTGCCGTTGATACGGTAAATGTAAATAATGTGGTTTCCAACGAGTTTAAAGCTGTTGGAAGCAAAGTAGTCTTATTAACGGTCGGTCTGGATAATAACAAGCTTCCGGACTTTGCTGAATTGGACAGGGTTTATAGTGCAATTCACGAAATGGCTTCACAAAAGAAATTACTATCTGCAAGTTCGGTAAAAGAAGGCGGAGTTGCTGAAATTATAAGTAAAATGGCCTTTGGTAATATGATAGGCTTTAAATTTGAAAATGATATAAATGAGGCTATGCTGTTTAAACCTTTATACGGTTCATTAATAGTGGAAGTATCTGAGAGTATTGATATGTCAGCATTTAAAGGCATGAACTTAATATTGCTCGGAACGACTACCGGAAATGCTGAAATTGAATTAAAGGGTACAAAAATGAAACTTGATATGCTGGTGGAAAAATGGCAGTCACCATTAGAGAAAATCTTCCCAACCAGAGTCAGACAGCAGGAGAATACTCCTGTAGCTTACAGCTATGAAGCTGGTGCCAAGGTTCAGCCGGCAGTAAAGGTTGCTAAACCGAGAATTTTTATTCCGGTATTTCCGGGAACAAACTGCGAATACGACACTAAAAAGGTGTTTGAAAATGCCGGAGGAATTGTTGAAACTCTTGTTATAAGAAACCTTTCACATAATGATATTGAAAAATCAATAAAAGAGATGGAAAGACTGATTAATAATTCACAGATAATTATGATACCGGGAGGCTTCAGCGCGGGGGATGAACCAGAAGGTTCAGGAAAGTTTATAGCCACTGCCTTTAGAAACCCTGTTGTCAGCCAGGCGGTAATGAAGCTCCTGAAACAGAGGGACGGTCTGGTTATGGGAATATGCAATGGTTTCCAGGCATTAATAAAACTGGGACTGCTGCCTTTCGGGGAAATCAGGGACATTGACGACAACTGCCCGACCCTGACCTTTAATACTATCGGACGCCACCAGTCCTGCCTTGTGAATACAAAAGTAACCTCAAACCTTTCACCCTGGTTTAATAATGTAAAGGTTGGAGATATTCACAGTATAGCTGTTTCTCATGGAGAAGGCAGATTTACTGCAAACAGTGAGGTTCTGAAAACTTTGGAGGCAAATGGCCAGATAGCTGCTCAATATGTTGACTTAAATGGAAAACCGACATATGATATTAGTTATAATCCGAATGGGTCGGTTGATGCTATAGAAGGTATTACAAGTCCAGATGGAAGAGTTTTTGGTAAAATGGGTCACTCTGAGCGTATAGGGTCAAATCTTTATAAAAACATACCCGGTGAAAAAGATCAGCAGCTCTTCAAAGCCGGAGTTGACTATTTCAGAGCTTGAACGAAACTTAAGAAACTTGTTGTTTAGAAGCTTGAAAACTGTTTTTTATTTGACGGGTTATTAATTTATAGATGAAAAGGAAGAGCCGGTTTAGTATCTGCGTGCTTGACATTTAGATGGATTTTGTGTCAGGCAAGGCAAATTTTCTTGCAATAATTTCTTTATTGCAAGAAAATTTAATGCAGCATGGTGCAAAATCCGCCAGAATGGCGGATGAAATGAGATATTAAGTAGGTTCTGCGGTGCGGTCATGAATGAAAAAAGTTCAAAGCTCCTAAGATACCTGGTCATTTTTCTGCTTGCAGCTTATCTGTTGCTGTTGATCTACCTTACTTTTTTCAGCCAATATTACGGCAGGGGAGAAAGATACTTTCGCACTGCTAATCTTATTCCTTTCAAAACTATACAATTTTATTTAAACTTCAATATGGACTTGGGAATTGTTGTAACAAATCTTGCAGGAAATATTGCAGCCTTTGTTCCGTTGGGTTTTTTACTGCCTTTCATTTTCAATAAAACACGGAATTTCTTGAAAATATTTTTAGCAGCTCTATCGGTCACTGTTATTATTGAAACAGGTCAATATTTGCTTATTGTGGGTTCAGCTGATATTGATGATGTTATTCTTAATCTCCTCGGAGCTATTACAGGCTATTTTATTCATAGAATATTTATTTTTATATTGAAAGCCTTAACTCCTTCCGTCAGCCAAAACCGGCTCAAATAATATAATATTTTTTTATTTCCTGAAGGAATTAAATATATTAAGAAAATAATATTATTGTTATAATATGGCTAAACTTATTAAGGTCCAAAACTAAAGAAAAGTAATCCATGAGAGATTTTAGATTTCTTGCAGTCTTTTGGAAAAAGTGTTATCATGAAAAAAGTTATAGAGTTTGTAAAATGTGGGCTGCATGAAGGATATATTTTAACGTAAGGTATAGACTGCATGTGAAAAACCGCAAGGTCTTTTTTATAACTAAGTTACTGTGTGCTGTAGTACACGGATGGGAGGTTTAGTATGAAAATATCATTTTCAACGCTTGGATGTCCGGACTGGAGCTGGGAGGATATGCTTTCAACAGCAAAGGATATTGGGTTTGATGGTATTGAGATCCGAGGTATAGGAAATGAACTGTATGCTCCAAAAGCAAAACAGTTTACTGTAGATAATATTGATCTGACAAAAAAGAAGCTGGATAAGATAGGAATAGAAATTCCTTGTCTTACTTCTGCAAGCTATCTATTTGATAAAACTAATATCGATAAAAATATTAGAGAAGCTCAGGATTATATTGAACTGGCCGCCAGGTTAGGTACGCCATACGTCAGAGTACTGGGTGATGCACAGCCTCAGGCAGGAGAGGTTGATATTGATTTTGTTATTGAAAATTTGAAGAAGCTTTCAGGAGCTGCAAAAGAAAAAGGTGTTAAGCTCCTCCTGGAAACAAACGGTGTTTTTGCTGCTTCAAAAGTCATGAAGGCAGCTATGGAAAAAGTTAATTCTGAAAGTGTGGGTGTTCTCTGGGATGTTCATCATCCGTACAGATTTTTTGACGAATCTGTTGAAGAAACCTTCGAAAACCTGAAAGATTATATATGTTTTATTCATATCAAGGATTCCTTGGTTGTGGATGGTGTTATAAAATATAAAATGATGGGCCATGGTGATGTTCCAATTAAAAATATCATCAGGTTGATGAAGGAAAATGACTATAAAGGTTATCTTTCATTGGAGTGGGTAAAGAGATGGTGCCTGGACCTTGAGGAACCGGGAATAGTATTTGCACATTATGCCGGCTACATGAAAAGCATGATATAGATAAAAGTAGATCTGTCCATTCTCACAATGGGAATGGACAGGAAATAATTTGAGTACATATGGAAGAATATGGTATTATTCTTGCGAATATTAAATTTGCCGGGGAGAATAATATGAGACTATATTTTGCATATGTATTATTAATTCTAACAATTCTGATCACTGGCTGCGGTCAGCAGTCTGATGAACTCCATAAGCAAAGCGTATTTCAATACAAAAATTCTACATTAGAACTCACAAAGAAGGTTAAAACCTTAAGTATTAAAGTAGATTCTGCTAATCTTCAGATTTATTGCTGGGACAATCCCGAGATAAAATATGAAATCAAGCATACCGTCAGAGACAAAAAATCTGATGAACAGCTTGAAAAACTTCTTGAAAAATTCTCAATTGAAACCAATGTTAAGGATAATGTTTGCACTATTATTGTCAACTATAATGGAAAAATTAAGAATACTCAGGATATTCTTTCTCAAATTAAGTTAACAATTCCCAGACGGATCAAAAGTATGATTATAACTCAGGAGCAGGGAATTTTCACAGTTGAAGATAAATATGAGGGCAACATAAATGCAGAATTGAATTCTGTTAATTCAGAAATAAAATCCATGTGCGGCGTACTTGTGCTAAAATGCAAAAATGGCAATGCAAGGCTTAATTCCGGGGAGCTGTCAAACGGTTCAGAGGTAAATGTAGAAACCGGCAACATATATATAAAGGCTCAATGTAAGGATATGTCAAAATATTTATTTAAAACAGATACAGGAAACGTAGACTTGACCTTTCCTGTGGCTTCCAACATAAAACTTGATCTATTTGGAACAATTACAAATAATCAATTCACGGGGATGGACGGCAGTATTGACATTATTGCAAGCACGAATATTGGAAAAATATCTGTAGATGGCTACTAAAAAATTACAAATATAAAATAATCTTACAAAATTGTTAAAAATATGTTGACAAAATCCAAAAGTGTAATATAATAGTATTAGGTCTTTTAAAATTCTTACCTTTTCCCTAATTTCGTTAATGTTTAAAAAGATTATTAGATATTTTATTATACAAAAGAGATGGAGAATGCTAAATGTCACTCATAAAATTAATAATTCTGGATGACGATGATGAATATTCATTCAATCTGTGCAATTTTCTTACGCACAATTATCCGGAAACTCTGCTTGTAAATTACTGTAGTAATGCCTATAACATTGAGGAATGGATCAAAAAGATAGACCCTGATATTATTCTGACATGTGAAAAGTACTACTACCAGATCCTTAAGCATTTTATCAAGCCCATAGCATTATTGACTTCGGGCAAAAACAGCTCAAGTTTATCTGAGATCTTTTCAATTCATAAATATAAAAATGTAAATAAGATTGCAGGTGACATAATTAATAGTTTCACAAATGACGGAAACATACTGAATTCTTCAAAAGAAACAACCACCAAGGTGATATCCGTATACTCTGCCTCTGGAAATGTAGGAAAGACGTCAGTTGCAATAGGAATATGTTCCATATGTTCCCTATCCGGTCTAAATGTTTTTTACCTTAATCTTGAGCAATTTCAATCAACAAGTCTATTTTATTCCAATAATACCGAATATTCCTTCTCAGATCTAATTTATTACGCCAAAGCACAGGATAAAAATTTTATTTCAAAAATAGCGGCCATGAGATGTCAGGAGCCGGGGACCAATGTTTATTTTTTTAAACAGGCTGATAATCCATTTGAAATAAATGAATTATTGCCAGTTGATATTTCATTCATTACTAACAATCTGAAGGATTGTGGGCAATATGACCTCATTGTTGTTGATATGGAATCACGGTTTGATAGTTGTACTCTGGAAGTTTTTCAAGCTGTAGATGAAGTGTTATATATCTTAACTGATGAGGAAATATGTTTACATAAAACCAATATTTTTTTGGATAGTTTAGGTAAGTTATCAAACTCTTCCAATCAATATACTTTTTTAGCTCATAAAATTTTATATGTAGCAAATAAAGTATCAAATCAGGGCCTCCCATTATCTAAAATAATGGCACATCAAAAAATCATATCTTCCATTCCTTTCTCAAGCAATATCATGTCTATAAACTTCAATTTAATGGGAGGACCTGAAACCATCTACAATTCATTCAAAGATATTGCGGCAAGGTATTTGAAATAAGGCTCCTGAAGTAAAACCTTTTATTTTTAAACGGTTATTTTCAGGTATCACACGCCGCTGTCGAATAGTACCACATTGTGTAATAAAGCATTTATGGAGCCCCCTCCGGGTTTCATTACTAAAAAAGTCCTTCTTTAAAAACGTATAGCATTGTTAAAGTGTACTAAATTCTAATCGGAGGTAACTTTTTGGACACTAAATTAGTTAATGAGATTAAGACAATAATTGGTGAAAGACTTGATTTAAAACGTAACTTGACAGATGAAGAAATTACTGAAATTATTGAAAAATCAGTCCTGGAAAAAGCAAAGCGAATTATTCTGAGCACCAGTGAGAAAAAGGAAATTGTCTCAACTATTTTTAATTCCTTTAGGAGACTGGATATACTTCAACCCATTCTGGATAACCCCGAAATAACAGAGATAATGATAAATGGACCCAACAACATTTTTATTGAGAAAAACGGAAAGAGTACCAAGTTTAACCTTGAATTTGAATCTGCACAAAAGCTTGAGGATATCGTTCAGATAATTGTTACTTCAGTAAACCGGACAGTTAATGAGTCAACTCCGATTGTTGATGCAAGACTTAAAGACGGTTCACGAATAAATGTAGTACTTCCTCCGGTTGCTCTTAATGGACCAATCGTTACCATCAGAAAGTTTCCCGAAAAACCAATAACTATTGAAAAGCTGATTGAATTGGATTCTTTAACCGGTGAGGCTGCCGAGGTTCTGAGGAAACTTGTAACGGCAAAATATAACATATTTATATGTGGCTCAACGGGCTGTGGAAAAACCACCTTTTTGAATGCATTATCAAATTTTATTCCACGGGATGAAAGAATAATAACAATTGAAGATTCGGCTGAACTTCAAATTATGAATATCCCAAATCTTGTACGGCTTGAGACAAGGAATGCAAACCTGGAGGGTAAGGGTGAAATCACTATCAGAGAACTGATAAAAACATCGCTTAGGATGAGGCCCGAAAGAATAATTGTTGGCGAAGTTAGAGGGCCAGAGGCAATTGATATGCTGCAGGCTATGAACACCGGACACGAGGGTTCTCTTTCTACCGGACATGCCAACTCATCACTTGACATGTTATCAAGGCTTGAAACAATGATTCTGAGTTCTTCCATACTTCCTCTGGAGGCAGTCCGTCAGCAGATAGCATCTGCAATAGACATAATAATATTCCTTTCAAGACTCAGAGATAAATCAAGGAGGACCATGGAAATTTCAGAGATCCTTGGTATGGAGCAAGGGCAGATAGTTCTTAATCCTCTCTTTTTATTTGAAGAAATTTACGATAAAACTTCTACTTCCGACAGGCTTATGGGATGTCTGAAAAGAACTCCAAATCCTTTTGTAAACACGCAGAAGCTCCGCAATTCCGGAATATTCTGCGATATATAGTATATTAAAAAATTCAACCGGGGAGTGAGGTTCGTGCAGGAATATGATGTGTACATTATTCCTCTTAAATGGAAAGTAATATATTGTTTTTTAGCAGC
>JAQSXC010000203.1 GCA_029266335.1 Eubacterium sp.
TAGCCTAAAAAAGGATTTTCTTCCTTTGGAAGCTTCAGATATGACAGCTGCTTGTCACCACCAATATCCATTGTTCTGACAATACAGGGTTTGTCACCCATTATCCCGGCAACTGTTTTATAGGCCTGGTATTGTTCTTCTTCTGTTGGTATTTCTGTTCTCTCCAGATACAGGAATTCGGTGCGGAATAAACCGATACCGTCTCCGCCCTTATCCAATACACCCGAGGCTTCATCTGGTTTTCCGATATTACCTGCCAGTTCCACCCTTATGCCGTCCAGTGTTTCGGCAGGTTTGTCTTTTAACTTCTGGATTTCCTCCTGCCTGGCTCCAAAATCATGAAGTTTTGCCTCATATTCTGCCTGAACTTCAGCAGCAGGATTTGAAAGTACAATGCCTTCTTCTCCATCCAGAATTAATATTTCTCCTGATACCATTTCCATCAATTTTTCACCGCAGCCTACTACTGCAGGGATCTCCAGAATTCTGGCAACTATGGCTGTATGTGAAGTTTCTCCACCTTTTTCCATTGCAAAACCTTTTATATGTTTTTTATCCAAAGCTGCCGTATCGGCAGGTGTAAGCTCCTTTGCAATAAGAATTGTATCTTCCTCAAGCTGGGACAGGTCGATTATTTCTCTTCCCAACAGGTCATCCAAAATGTAATTTCCTACATTTTCTACATCTTCGGCTCTCTGCCTCATATAATCGTTATTTAATGCCAAAAACATGGCTTTTATTTTATCCACCGCATTCAGTACCGCTGCTTCGGCACATAACTGCTGTTTTTTTATATCAGATAATACCATGTCAGTCAGAATAGGATCATTCAGCACTTGCTTATATGCTTCAAACAGCTGTAATTCCTTTTCTTCCAAAACTTTTGCCGCTTTTATTCCAGCTTCATCCAGCCTGCTTCCTGCACTTAGTGTAGCTGCTTTGAATCTGGCTGTTTCTTTATCTGTTTCTGTATCTTTTACCTTCTTGCCGACAAATTCCGTAATGTTGTCATCCTGTTTATAAATCAGCGCTTTTCCAATACCTATTCCTTTTGAAGCCGGGATACCTTTTATCATATAATTCACCCTATCCCCAAATATTTTTGTCAGAATTTAAAAGTCTCCGCCTGAATTAAAGCTATTTTACAGCTTTTCAGTAAAAGCTGTATATATTTTTCCCTTATCCTTTTCCGTAAACATATTTTTTATGGCTTCACCCTCCTGAATAAACTCGGCCAGGTTTGAAAGGATAGTAAGATGTTCCTTTCCCTTTCCAGCAATGCCTACAACAAGATGAGCAATCTTATCTTCTCCAAAAACAACTCCCTCAGGGAACTGAAGTATGCAGATTCCTGTTCTGAGTATCTTGTCTTTTGCTGCTCCAACACCATGAGGTATAGCTATACCTCCGCCCAGATATGTTGAAAGTACTTTTTCGCGTTCTTTCATGGCTTCAATATATTCAGGCAATACAAACCCGCTTTCCGCCAGCACCTGTCCTGCCATTTCAATAGCTTCATCCTTACTGACACTTTTCAGGTCTACTCTTATATTATCAAGAAGCAATACGTCACTATAGGAATCATTTACTGCTTCACTTACAGCGCCGGTATTTTCCTGAACATTTGTATTATTATCTGGTTTCTGTTTCCTGCCAAATAATGAAAAGCCCATAATCCATCTCTCCTTTACTTTTTGTGATAAAACATCTATATTGGGAATTGATTTTTGCTCTGTTTTAGGATTTACATAAAATAAGGAATAAAAAATTACTAATGAGTATTAAATACTTTCAAATAACTGATTTATTTATACATTTGATTGGTAAGACGAAATGATAATGTAACTATTGTTATTCAACTGTTCTCTTCTGATTATATTATAAACAAATATTCAGCTTTCCTTCAATCAATTGTTCCGCATTTTTGACACTGATGATTAGTGCCAAAACCGAATATGTAAATTTTATATAATTTATACAGACAACATATAATGTTTGGATTTAATAACAGATAAAATCCGGGGTAATAACCATCAAATTTTTGCAATAAAAAAGCACTTCATTTATGATAAAGTGCGAATTGACTTACAAGACGGTTTATTTTCCTGAATTAAAATCTAAAATTCCATGTTAATATATATGGAACTGATACCTTACGATCGTAATAGGCAACTATATAAATTCTACGTCGGTTTTATTATCTTTTTGCCATTCATAGAAATCATTAATTCTTTGACAGGGACTGTTAGCACACTGTTTGCAGGTATGTATGCCTTTATTGTTATTACACTGCGTAATATTACATTTATCAGACAAGAAAAATTTCTTGCCGGACTTACAACCGAAGCATTTCATATCTTCTATATTAAATGAACGATTATAAATCTTTTCCCACTTCTCTGCAAGCTCTCGCTTCATTGATATATCTTCTGTTTTTGTAGCAATATATAATGGGCATGTAGCGCAATTTATACCGCAATAGGCAACCAGTTTCTCCAAATTTATTCCCCCTTATATGCCTTTGATAGTACTATAAATCAGTACAAACAGGAAAACTTCAGGCACACTTTTATAGTGTGCCTTTATATGTATTTGAAAGGTTCATATATTTAATAAGTAATATTGTTTCTAAGCTGTGTACTTTTTAATTTTGATTATGGCAAACCATATCAATTACTATAGCAAGAGCCAAACCTACTACTTGATCCTGCCCTTCATCGATCTCGACTCCGTACGTATCTGACATTGAGAAAAACTTCTTGGATATTCTTGCAATAACCGCATTTCCGTTTCTGATTGTAAATTCATGGCCGGTAAAATTACCATCCACAACAAAATTTCCTTTTGAGCTGTCAATTGTAAAATTATTTTTTATCAACGAAAACTTTTTCTTTACTGTTGCAATTTCCTGACCGGATACTAATATTTTATATTCAGGCATAAGCTTTAAAAGTTTCTGCTCAATATTACATAGTTCATTACCAGCTAAATCCAGTATTTTAAGTTTTTTGCCAATGGACAGTAACTGGCTTTTAACTGTGAAAATATCTTGTTCAGCATCGTTCTTTATTTTAAAGCCATCCCCCAGTGAAAAAATCTTTTGTTTAATTTGGTATTTCATGCTAATCCCCCTTCAGTATTAATAAAAGTATTAATACTATAATATAATAAAAAATCATGTTATATCAACTAAATTTGCATAAAAATGAATTTTTTTACATAATATTCTTTAAGGAACCATAATTATGTATATATATCATTTGTTATAGTTTTTCGCATAAGGGAAAATTAAGAGCTGTCGCATTTACCGTTTGATAAATTGTGACAGCTCTATAAGCTTTTATGCTGATTTTCAACAGCATTTAATGCAGATCTTCAATGACAGTCACACTGCTTATTTTGCAATAGTAAATACCTTGTATATTACAGCTGCTGCCTGAGCTCTTGTTGTGCTGCTTTTTGGACTGAAAGCACCGTTACCTGTGCCGTTGATGATCTTATTATTATACATTGTGTTAATTGCATCGGCCGCATATGAGGATATTTCAGCTGCATCTCCGAACTTTTGCCCGCCGATGCTTTCACTCATATTTATATTCAGAAGTTTTGCAACTTTATATACCATTACAGCCATATCCTGCCTGCTTATTTCATCATTTACTCCAAAACTTCCGTTACTTCTGCCCTGAACTATTCCAAGCTTCTGAGCGGTTGCTATTGAACCGTAGTACCATTTCTGCCTGTTTACATCATTAAATGTACACTCGGCGTCATTATCAACCAGATCAAAGGCATTCATCAGCATAGCCAGAAACTCTGCTCTTGTAACCTTTTTATTTGGATTGAACTTATTATCTCCGGTACCGGCAATAATTCCGCGGGCAGCCAATGCTTCAATGCTGCTTCTTGCCCATCCTGAGCTGTTCAAATCGAGGAATGTGATATTTGCATGAGCGGCAGTATACCTGCTGAAATGCTCCGGTTTAAAACTAACTATTCCATTATAACTGTTGTATTTACTGTTTTTCACACTTTCAAGCCTGCCGCTGTCGTTTATGTAGTACGCAACAACCTTGTTGGGATCTTCTCCGGGCTTAAGAGTATAGGTCAATTCCACACTGATTTCATCATTCTTGAAATTGCTTACCCTCTTTCCATCAATCATGATGACAAAATCGTATACTTCACTTCGGCCTATATTATCTCTGATCTCACTTGGAAGTATTGCTTCATCCACCTTTGCTATTCTAAGTTCGATATAGGATGCTGCAGTAACATCGATATCCTTTAATATTTCGGTTTTTATAGAAACCGTAGCGTTGCCCGTTCCTATCACCAAACTTTCAACTTTGCTGCCGGAATCAAGAATAGGCTTTACCGGGACAGTTATTCTAACTTCATTTGCTTCGCCGGAAGCTTGTATCAGAATACGTATTATCCCGCTGTCCGCATTTCCTACAGCTGTTATAAGATCTTTTTCAGCAACGCCGGCAGCAACTATTCCGTTTTTATCCGCATCCCTGTTTATTATAATTGTCTCTTTATCTATCTTTACCAACCCCGGTGTTGATACAGGCGGTACAGTTGATGCTGGAGCAGTCTGAGTTGATGGAGACGGTGAATTATTACCTCCTGTATTTTGTACTGGGTTTACTGTTACAATGGCAATGGCAGACATTGTAGTACTGCTTACCGAGCCTCTGACTGTAAAGCTTCCTGCCGTCGAATACTTTAAAGGGTCAATTGCTTCCCAGCTTACGCTTATACTTGATGTTGTCATGTCACTATATACCGCCGTAACCTGTGCAGGAAGTGCCGGTGCTGTTCCCACAGCCGTTGATATACGCACCTGTCTGATTTCTGTAATGGTTGGCGCAGCATTTTTTACAGTTACTACTGCAATGGCCGGCATTGTAGTGCTTATGACTGAACCTTGAACCGTGAAGGCACCTTCTGCCGCGTATTTAGCCGGGTCAATAGTCTCCCATTTCACGCTTAAACTGCATGTGGAACTATCGCTGAAAACAGCTGTAACTTCCTGTGGTAGTACCGGAGCCGTACCTACTGCTGTGGTCACATTTACAGATTGTATCTCTGTTAAAGCTGCAGAAGGGTCCTTAACCGTCACAACTGCTATGGCCGATGCTGAAGTAGTGTCCACTGCTCCCTGCACCTTAAATTCACCTGGAACTGAATATTGCGAGGGATCAATTGCCTCCCATCTGACACTTACATAAGCAGATGTATTATCTGTATATTTTGCCAATACCTGATCGGGCAATTCAGGAGCTTTTCCGACAGTTGTTACCGTGTACACCGGCGGAATTTCCCTTATTGTTATAGCAGCACCGGTAACAGTTTGCAAGGAGGTTGTTTCCATACCTCCATTATCATTTGTAATTTTGGCATACCATGAGTTACTGCCGGATGACAGAATGCCTGTCCAAACTGTTTGGGCCTCACTAACAGGATTATCCACTCTGCCGATCAGATTTTCAGTATAAACACCCACCTTTAGATTGTCTACAGAAAGGGACTTAGGTAAATTATCAAAATCTACATCAAGCTCGTAAATATCCAGATTTGTCACATTGGTACCCGGTGCATAGGAATCCAGTTTTGGTGTGTCAAAATAGTTAAAATCATTAAGATAAGGTGAATAGGAGTTCATATATACCTTGTTATTGTTCAGATCAAAATACAGCATTTTTATGTATTGGGAACCGCCTTCTACGGCAGACTGGTAATCTGTACATATCTGATAGACATTGCGGTCCACAATACCGTCCTGATTATCATCAAAACCGTCTACCTGAATTGCCGCACCGTGATAATGCCCATTCAGAACTGCAAATACATTGGGATTTTTTGCGACAACCTGTTGCTGTACCATTTGTCCGGTATAATCTATTTCACCGTCTTGGGTTATATAGCGATGGAGACAGATTATGGCCTTTCTGTCGGAGTATTTCGCCAGTACCTGGTTCATCCACTGTATTTCCTCTGTATAGATATCCCAGCTCATATAAAGGATGATCAGATCCTGCCCGTCAACAGTCAGCAAATCATAATGACCAAGGTTGTTCTTATATGAACCGCCGTAATAATCCTTGTCTGAGAACCTGTTTTCTCCAAAATATTTCCAGTAATTATCATACTCTTCATTACCTGCCGAAACATCGTGATTCCCTGCAAGTACGCCATATCTCATATTGGCATCGTCAAACTTCTTCATGGCTTTATCTGCTACCTGCCATTGATAGTCCATATCCCATTCATCAATTAAATCACCTGTATGAATAGTATACTGAATATTATATTTATCACGGTTTTCTATAATCCACTGGTTCATTCCGTAGTAATGTCCCGGCCAGCTTTCGGTATAATACTGGGTATCGGTTGTCCAAGCAAGACTGAAATCATATTTTTCAGGTACACCGGTCCCATCCCAGTTTGAACCGGAACCAGCCATATTTCTGCTTGAATTTGTTCCTGAAATCAATGGATAGCTTTTTTCACTGCGGCCTTGTACCAGCAGGGTTGCCTTTCCGTCTTTTATGTGATCCCTAGCTGAGAACCGGACACTGACAGCACCTCCGGTTGTACTGCTTACCATGTCCCATTTATTGCTTACAGTATTCATTGCATATATCCCTATATTGCTCTTGTAATTAGCAGTTGCTGAAATATTAACCTCCAGCGTATCAGCATCTTTAAGTTCTCCGGTATTTAATGTATACACCTGATATGGCAGATCGCCGCTTTGAGAGGTTACCGTACTTATTTTGCCATCCAATGCAGTTACAAGCGGGTAATCTCCTTCTCCGGTTCTTACGGTAATACCGCCGTTTTCAACTGTCAGAAGCTTGCCTTTCAGAAAGTCTACCGCAGAACTATTTCCTTTGGAGTCCTGTATTTGTACATATAAAGTTGCTGAATCTGCATCTTTTCCATCAGTTTTTATATTTCCCACAACTGGGTCAAAATCTTCAGTTTTGAAACTGACGGTCTCCTCAACAGCGTTACCTGCAGCATCTGTGTATTTTGCCTTTAGAATGTGAATACCCGGTGTCAGTTCTCTTGCCGGAATAGTATAAGGGACTTTTATCAATACTTCATCAAGTCTCACCTCGGAAAGCTTTTCATCGATACCGTTGGTATCGGTAACAACGGGATTTATTGTAATACTGTTTTTTAGCAGTGCACCATCTTCTATTCCCAAATTAATAAGAGGTTTTGTGTTGTCAACAATAACTGTGACAGTATTTATCTTGCCGCCTGATTCTGCTCTGATTGTATGTACTCCATCCGGCAGCTTTGATGTATCCAGTTCATAACCTGCCGCAGTCATTTTCCCGGCCGGAATGGTAAAATGCACATCCAGCTTTTCAAACATGCCTGCGCTGTCACCCATTTTATATACAGTTGAAGAAGTAATGGGCTTTCCGTTTGGATCATTATTGTCGGCTTCAATGTATTGACCATCAGGTAGATAAAGCTTCAACCCTGTAATAGTGTAATCATCATTATTTACAGAAGTCCCTATTTCATCATGACTTCCTGTGGTACCTGCCCATACGCTCAGGGTTACACCCCATGATCCGTCCGGATTCTTAACAAAATACTTATTGTCAACTTTAACTGCTCTCGAAAAAAGGCCCGCCCATTTTGCCATATAGTACAGTACATCATCATCTGCGGTTATGGCATTTTTAAAATAAGAATTTATACCGTCGGCTGTAAAAGAGATATATGCACCATCTTCCAACATATTTTTTGTACTAACAATGTTTTCATCAACATAGAGTCTGGTATTTGTATTTCCTTCTCCGTCATTTCCTGTAATTGTTTTAGTTTTGCTGAGGAGCTCATTATTTTTCACGTTTAAACGAACATTGCTCTGAGTATCATTAATTCTGTCAATTTTAACAGTATAATGCTCTGATGTTACGTGCCGGAATGGACTAAACGCTTCTACATAAAATTCAACGGAATCATACCCCAAAAGCTGGTTTGCCAAAACTCTTGCAAAGTATTTACCTGCCATTCTCTGACTTTTATCAATAATCTGATTAAAACCGGTATCTCCATTCCGCTTATAATACATTATAATAGTGTGGATCGGCACCTCATCGGCACACTTGAATTCAACATTAAGTTCTTTTCCTTCCTGTACCGAAGCCGGCACCGGTTGAGCAAGCTCCAGTATTGGAGTAGTACCCTTGTCCGTTACTCCGTCATATCCCTTGAAGTTCACAGGTCCGGCGGGAATCTGCCAGGCTTCTGCACTTCCCGGGGTTGCTAAAGTTTTGGTATCCGCTTTTGCACAGGTATAGTTATCTGTTTTTGGATATGCATATTTAATTGAGTTTTTGTTGCTGGTTAAGTACAGATCCTTGCCATTCTCATTAAAAGTGACCTGCACAAAGGTATTGCTTGTGGTATGTCCTATCTTGAAACCTCTTTTATCGGTTTGATGCATACCTGAATAATTTATTTTAAATATATCAACATTCTCAGTAAGTTTTACTCCATAATATTTATTGAAATCGGCTACGGTCTTCCCCTTGTTGTCCAACCATCCCACCATGGTTTTTCCGGGCTGAATAAACATTTCCGGCAAAGGTACACTCCAGGTCTGGCCCAAAGAGGTTGGATACATGTAGTAAAAATTATAGTATGCCAGGTTAATAGGCTTATCTGAATTATTGTATACTTCGATAAAAGTGTAGCTTGGCTTGGTGGTATCAGTGCTGTTGCTGTCGGTTGCCGAGGATACAATCTCTGTAATCAGAAGTGGAGGACTTTGCGAAATATCAGTATTGTACTCCACCTGAGAAGTTGTTTCTTCTGTAACTGCCATTTCGGGTCCATTCCCGGCTTCCAGATGCCAGGAAAAACTGTCTGCCCACAAAGTTGTTTTATCCACCTCAACAGAATATTTATTTACACCGGCAGTTGGCTGCATAGCTGTCCTTATATAAGATTCAGTACTCTTCTGGCGGTAATAGAAAAATACTTTATCAGCATCCGTTACAGTAGCCGTTATGGTAATTTGATCAGCTGTATTATAGGTAGTTTTAGCAGCAATATCAGATATTTCCGGTGTTTTTACCGTGTTAACCGGTGAAAAATCAGTTTTGGGAACCTGATAGGCAGCTACAGTTCCCGGAGAAGGTGTAAAGTATGTAGATACCTTTGTTTCAAGTATACCGCCGTCTGCCGGATACTTATACTGTATAGCTCCGTCATACACATCGACAATTGTGTCAGGTGTTGTTTCATTAAACCAGCATTGTGCAACAATATTAGTATATGTTTTTCCAATTTTAAAACCACGTTTTTGATCTCCATGAAGACCAGAGTAGTTTATTTTATACAGGGTTTTATTTTCTTCAAGATTAACTCCATAATAGCTGTTGAAATCCTGAACAGTCTTGCCTTTACTATCAAGCCAGAATACCATTGCCTTACCCGGTGATAGTGTCAGGTCGGTACTAACTCCCCATGTTTGACCGACACTGGAAGGATACATGTAATATATGGTGTAATCCTTCAGATTGATATCCTGATCTGTATTGTTATAAAGTTCAAAAAAACAATAGCCGGCTGTCAATGAATTGGATTTGACCTCCGTAATTATAAGAGTTTGATTTGTGGGGTTATCAACCGCATATACCTGCAAATAAGAGATTGCCATAAGCAAACATGCAAAAAAAGCAGGTAAACTATACTTCATAAGCTTTTTCATAATCTACTTTATTTACTCCTTTATAAATTTTTATTAATATTGTTAATATAAACCAACACTATTCATAACAAATTCATAATCTATGTAAATTAATCGGATGGATTTCTTAACATTTCAAAAGATCAATTTGTCCAACAAACCTCTATGATTTTGTGTAAATATTTTTGTACAAAATCATAGAGGTTTGTGCTATTAAAACAGAAGCCTATAGACTTGAGATTCTATAAAAAGAATAATTATATGATTATGCAAACGCAAAGAAAGCCTCAAGCTGTTAAGCTCAAAGCCAAAGGCCTCAAGAATAAAGAAAATAATTACTCAAGTTATCTGCCTCCACACGCAACAAAACCCCAAGCATTTCTGCTTGAGG
>JAQSXC010000204.1 GCA_029266335.1 Eubacterium sp.
GAAGAAAAAGTAAAGGAGTTCGGGCCGAATATACTCTATGTGGCCACAGCAAAGCAAATTGATGACGAAATGAAGCAAAGAATTGCAAAACACAGGGCTCAGAGGCCTTCTGAATGGGAAACCTATGAGGGTTACAAGAACCTTGATATGGCTCTTTCTGAAATTATAGGGAGTAAAAGTGCGGTTCTGCTGGATTGTATAACTATAATGGTAACCAATCTTATGCTGGAGGAAAGCTATGAGTGGGATGACCTTTCAAGGGACAGGGTTGAAGAAATCGAGCTTGGAATACTTCATCAGATGGAGAGACTTATCAGTCTGGCAAAGATGAATAATATACCCTTTGTCCTTGTAACAAATGAGGTTGGCCTGGGTGTAGTTCCGCCATCAGCAATGGGAAGAGACTTCAGGGATATTGCCGGAAGGATGAATCAGCTCCTTGCTGCAACTGCCGATGAGGTTTATTTCTGTGTATCGGGAATACCTATGAAAATCAAGGGGTGAAATGGCAGGAAGAGGCTGGCTTGAAAGAATTCTCCAGCGCTTGTATTCCAAACTAACCTGTGAATTTATGGCTGCTATGCGGCTCAAAGCTATGACATGGCTTGGGAGGTTAAAATGAAAGCATTGAAAAGACTGGTATTGATGCTGCAGTTTTTCACCAGAATACCTATCAGAATAGAACTGACTGCCAATAGCGCCGACTTTGGGAAGGGGCTGGTATTCGCACCTTTTGTGGGTCTGGTAATAGGTGCAATTCTCGCAATTGCAGCATATGGCCTGCTTTATTTATTTCCAAGGGTATTGGTAACCGCCATGGTCCTGGTGCTGTACATGATAATTACCGGTGGACTTCATCTAGATGGATTGGGAGATACATTTGATGGAATTTTTTCAAATCGTCCCAGGGAAAGAATACTTGAAATAATGAGGGACAGCAGAGTGGGAACAAATGCAGTCCTTGCTGTAGCCGGTGTTTTATTGCTTAATTTTGCTGCCCTCACTCAAATAAATAGCGGATATTATTTACGGATAATATTATTGCTGCCTATGGCAGGCAGGGTAGGATCACTTGTAGGAGCAGCAGTTTCGGGTTATGCAAGGTCAGGAGAAGGTCTGGGAAAGTCCTTTATAGATTTCTGCGGAAAAAAAGAACTTCTCTGGGGATTAATCCTGTATTCTGTGATAAGTTTATTGACTTTTGACTTCAAACTGTGGATTATAATGCTGATTCCTCCGGTGTTTGCTCTTCTGGCAGTAAAATATTTCAGCAGCAAAATAGGCGGAGCTACAGGTGATATACTTGGTGCGGTATGTGAACTGAATCAGTGTGTTTTCCTGGTGGCGGCATGTGGGATACTGCTGTAGATTATATTTCTATAAAGCGCCTATGGCAATGCTCTCCACAACAGCACCGGTCAGCATAAGGCCTAAGCCAATGAAAAAAACAAGCTTTTCTGTCTTTGAAAGGTGTATGTCTCTGAAGCTTTTGGTAATTGTGTTTTTTCCATTGGTCAGGACCGTTGAGATATGGGCAGCAGCGCAAGTGACGAGCAATTGTCCCGACATTTCCCAAAGGCCTGCTCTGTGTAAAAGATCAAAGGTACGGGTAATTCTTGATATAAGCGGAACAGCTTCGGTTCCCATGGAAAAAGACCAGGTTCCCAAAACGACGCCGTTAATGCAGATCTGTGTAAAAAATGCAAGGTATCCTATAGAAAAATAGTTGATTTCCTTCTCCTTCTTCTTGCCAAACAAGCTTCCAAAAATAATAACAATGACAGATAGCTGATTATAAAAGAAAATCTGTAAAGTCGAGATAAAAGTGTTTTTTGAGGTTTCCCAATCCTGTAATGGATTTTTATTTTTAAGAAGACCTTCCGGCAGAAAATAATAGCTGATTATTGTTATTCCAAAAAATAAAACAAGAAAAACCAAATAACAAAACAGTATTCTTTCTTTCAAACTCTGACTGCTTAGCTTTTTTTGTAAAAAACCCATTAATAATTTCCTCCTTTGGATTCAAGGATATTTGCGGTTACATCTCTTTTTGATATTTATTAATCAGAAAAACAATTGTCAGATTATAAAGTACGTATACGGCTACTACAAACGATGTCACCCATAAAGGCGCCGAAATCAGTATGGTAACATAGGCAATTGCTATTATGAGCCACTGCGTTATGTCGCCTGCTTTGGCTTTGGCGCGGTTTCGGATCATTGTGTTTCTTTCATCCTTATTTTCTATTTCCTTCGCTCTTTTAATTGCGGGGTTACTGCTTTCAATATGGTTTGTGATCAGCCTGATTATTCCCAATCCCGACAGACCGCCTCCAACACCAATAAAAACACCGCCTATTGACTTTGCTATTATAGCTTTTAACAGGAAGCTGAGTATAATGAGGCAAATACCTGTAATCAGCTGTAAAATGCCAAAGGGAAAATTCTTTTTCACTGTTGTTCCTCCTCGTAGATAAAAATTTCTTCAATACTCATGCCAAAATATCGCGCGATTTTAAAAGCCAGAGTGATAGACGGGTTGTATCTGCCATTTTCCAGAGAGCCTATAGTCTGTCTGGATACCTCCAGTGCCAAAGCCAGATCCTCTTGTTTAATTCCGCGCTGCTTTCGTATTTCTTCAAGTCTGTTCTTCATGTTTACCTCTTCATAACGTAAAAATGGAAAGTGTACTTTCCATAAATAAAATAACATAAGAGCTATTTCATGTCAAGTAAACTTTCCATTTGCAAATTCAAATTTAATTTTCCAGCTATTCTTCAAACATCATACATTCCACATAATAATCATTAAAATCCTTACTTGCCGACAACTCTATATATTTGATCTTCCTGCTGATTTCTTCGGCAGCTTTTAAACTATCACTGTTTATAAGGGCTTCTATAGCACCCTGCCCGGCAGCATTGCCGGCAGTCTGAATTTTACCTTCCAGGGCTGAGGGGATAAGTCCTATTTTCAAAGCACTTTCAATATTTATATAGCTTCCAAAGCCGCCGGCAAGATATACAGTTTTAATATCATCAAAAGAAATCCCCGCTTCCCTGACCAGAACGTTAATCCCTGCAGCAATGGCGGCTTTTGCATTCTGCAGCTCCCGGATATCTTTCTGCGTTATGGCGATCTCGCGCCAGGTGGGAGTCTCTTCTTTGTAACAAATTATAAATGCATTCATTCCGTCCGCCTGAGATATTCTCTCTGTCAGCGCAGCCAGCTCAGTATTCGGAGCTTCCCAACCGGTATCTATCCTTCCGGTTTCATCAACTATTCCTACCTCCAGCAGCTGCGCAAGTGCATCCACCACTCCAGTGCCGCATATGCCTATGGGGCGCGAATCGCCGATAGTAGTATAGCTAAGGCCCTGCTTAAGGGATACGGTACTAATGGCACCTGCAATACTACCCATCCCGTTTCTGATGTTGGCACCTTCGAAGGCGGGGCCGGCAGCTGAGGAGCAGGCATAGAGTCTGTCCCTGTTTCCAAGAACGATTTCTCCATTGGTCCCTATATCTATAAGCAGTGAAGTGTCTGCCTGTGTATGCATCCCTGTGGACAGAACTGCGCCCGCAGTATCAGCTCCGATATAGGCTGATACGGAGGGGAGCACACAGACCAGGCCGTTTGGATTAATTGAGATGCCCAGTTCTTCAGCCTTTAGCCTTACAGTAGAGGTAAAGGCAGGTGTAAAGGGAGCAGAGGCTATATATCTGGGCTCTACCTTCAGCAGAAGATGGAGCATGGTGGTGTTTCCGACCAGAGTAAGGGCATAAATATTATCAGGGCTTATTTGAGCTTGAATACACATCACTGAAATACTGGCATTTATGGCATTGACAATCTGAGTATGAAGCTGTTCCAAACCTTCAGCCGAGTCCATTGTATGCTTTATTCTGGAAATTACATCAGCCCCGTATATTTTCTGAGGATTCAGCAGAGAGTTAACAAACAATCTTTTGCCGGTTCCAAGATCAAGCAGATAGGAGGCGATAGTTGTGGTGCCGATATCCACCGCAGCACCGTACAGTGCACCGGTGGTATCTCCGGACTCAACTCCCAGCAACCTTGATTTGTCTGCTGATTGCATTGAAACATCTTTAATCAAAGTCACATTGTATTCAGCTTTTCTTAATAGGGCTGGCAGACTTCTCATAAGTGCCAGGTCGGGCGAGGCTTCCAAAGGTACAGTAGCATATAGTCTTCCCAGATCTGAATTCTGATCTGCCAGATCAGGTTTGTCCAATTTGATTATTGACTTTGATACCAGAGGATTTACATCCACATTTCTTTGAATCCCCTCAGTAAGAATTTTTGCCGGTAAATCATCATCGTCAAGTGATATTTCCAGATCTGATTCAATAAAGAGCCTGCAGGCTAATCTGTACCCTCTGTCAACTGCAGCTTTACCCAGCAGTTTTATATCATTTTCAGAGGCCGCGGCAACCCCCGGAGATAATATCTTTACCCTGCACTTACCACAGGTACCATTACCATTACAGGGGGAGTTAACCACAAACCCGTTTTCTCTTAATTGATGCAGCAGGCTTTGACTTTCATACATCTGAAGCTGTGCTATTTTGTTATTTGAATGGACTTTTACCAGAAACATGCCCGGAACCTCCTAACTCCTGATGCTCATATTGTTCAATTTTTGCGTCGTCAAAACTTCCCATCTGAGTGTAGGCTGCCAGGGCAGCATCAACCAACTGGAAGCCCAGGGCAGCACCCGTCCCTTCTCCAAGCCTCATGCCGAGGTTCAACATGGGTACCATGCCAAGCGCCTTCATTATCATTTCTGTTCCCGGCTCAGCAGAACCGTGAGAGGGGAGAATAAAGTTTTTCACTTCTTTGCAGATATTTACGGCAATCAATGCTGCAGCAGCCGAAATGAAGCCGTCCATCATTATAGGTATTCTATGTATGGCAGCTCCAAGAAAACAACCTGCGAGTCCGGCAATATCAAAGCCTCCGACCTTTGCCAGCACATCCACGGGATCTGAAGCCAGGGGTTGATTTACTTCAATAGCCCTCTTTATTACAGATATTTTATTGCTGTAGGATTCCCTGCTGAGGCCTGATCCGATACCTGTGACCTTTTCAACGGAACATCCTGTTAAAACAGCAGCTATTGCACTGCTTGTAGAGGTATTTCCAATTCCCATTTCACCGGTAGCCAGCATGTTTACACCACGGTTCTTGAGCTGTTGTACCAGTTCGATGCCTGTTAAAATGGCTTTTTGAGCCTCCTGATAAGTCATGGCGGGTCCCTTGGCCATGTTCCAGGTGCCCTTGCGGAGTTTTCGGTTAATTATACCGCCGGCAGTAATGTCTGCATCCACTCCTATATCAACAATTACAAGCTCTGCATCTGTCAATCTGGAAAAAACATTTATACCTGTAATTCCCCGAGTAAAGTTCTCTGTAACAGAGGCGGTAACCGACCTGGGACAGGAGCTGACACCTTCATCAACAACACCGTTGTCGGCGCACATGATAATTATTGCCTTTTTGTCAGCCCGAGGATGAGGAGTTCCATTTATTCCGGCAAGCTGTACAACTATTTCTTCAAGCCTTCCCAGACTGCCGATAGGTTTTGTAAGGCTGTCCAGCCTTTGTTGTGCTGCAGCCATTGCTGCACTGTCAAGTGCAGTTGTGTTATTTGTTAAGTCAGAAAATGCGTAGCTCAAAATGCTTTCCTCCATATAAGTCAGATGTTTTTTTGTACATTTATAAAGATATAAAACCTGTCTCAAATTATTCAGCTTCAATTATCATATCGTCATAGGAAGCCTTGACTGATCTGTCGGGCGGTACCAGCAATACTTCATTTTCGTTGAATTCGCCATTGATGATATTCCATAATAAACCCTTATTTCCTTCAAACTCAAGAAAGTTCCAGTTAAGGAACTGGGCAGAGCTTTTGGTAAAGTCTTTGTAGTAGTCATTGTTAAAGCAGTCCCAGGCTATGAAGCCGGCGTTTTTGTATTCCTTCAGCCAGCTTTGCTCCATCTCCATCAGAAAACGGGCATTATCTTCTCCGTAGCGGAGGGTATAGTCCTTCAGCAAGGAGGAATACTTAAGCTCACTGGGCTGCCAGGCCCGTTCGATCCAGCCCGCTGAAAACCAGTAGGTGCCCGGATATTGCCCGAATAGTGCTTTATATTTTTCCTTTGAGCCCAGCAGCAATGTAATACAATCATGTGCTCTGGGAATCACCAGGGGTACTTTGGCGCTTTTTATTCCGGTTATTCCATTGCTGCAAAGTCCATAAGCTATAACTAGAAAGTCATAGGAAGGACAGGTATTGAGATAATTATATGGAAAGCCTTCATTGGCCCTGTCTATTTCAGCCTGAAGTGATTTTCTCAGAACCTCTGGAGTATCGTGCAAACCCTGAGGTAAAAAGGTTATATCCACATAGTGTTTAGATAAACCGGCCAAATACGAAAGTTCTCTATTTAATATATCACATGCAATAATTTTAAGTCTTAACATATTGTTTCATCCTTTATAATAAGGGTATAATAGTATTCAATAGATACCAATCATATACATTGTACTATATAACAAAATATCAATAAAGCGAAGGAGAGTCGATAAATATGGTAAAACCTATTAAAATTAAAAATGTTCAGGATATCGAGGAGATTAACAAGATTGTATCTCAATACCCCTTTGACATTTGGATTCATGGAAAGAGCGGTATGGCAGATGCAAAATCGATTTTAGGAATGTTTATTCTTAAGCTGGATGAACCATTGACTCTGGTGGTGCCTGATGAGGCTGACACTCACAAATTATTCAAGGATTTGGATCAATACATGCATTTTTATTAATGGCTGTTGTTATTAAATCAGATGCTCCATAGTGATTTTTAAAATTTTTTAGTTTTTAAGCATATGAGTATTTTTAGTATTAGCGGTAATTCCGTATACATTATATAAATGTGTTGCAACCGAAATAAAAAGACATAATCAATGATTTTTGATTATGTCTTTTTATTTCCAACCATGCTGCCGCATTTAGTTGTTCAAATAACAAAGCATTTATAAACTTTTCTTTAAGCAGGGCGGCTTTCGCATATCTTTGCAGCTACGTCTGCAGCAGATGCTGCGTCAGCAGTGTAGTGGTCGGCTGAAATTGTTTCACAGAAACCCTGCGTAACAGGCGCACCGCCAATCATAATGGATATTTTGTTCCTGATGCCTGCATTGACGGCTTCCTTTACTACAATTTCCATTTCGGCCATGGTAGTAGTTAAAAGTGTGGAGCATGCAATAATCTGGGCGTTTTCACTGATGGCTGTTTCTATAAATCTTGAAGCCGATACGTCAACACCAAGGTCTACAACCTCCAGACCCCTGCCTTCCATCATCATTTTAACCAGGTTTTTACCTATATCATGCAGATCTCCTTTAACAGTACCAATAACAACCTTGCCGGCAGCTCTTACGCCGCTTGACGCCAACAATGGTTTCAGCAGATCCGTTCCCATGGTCATGGCTCTGGCTGCTATCATAACGTCAGGCACATATATTTCATCCTTCTTAAACTTTTCTCCAATTACCGCCATCCCCGGCAGAAGACCGTTATTTAGAATCTCCTGCGGTTCAAGGCCTTCATCCAGAGCTTTCTGAACCAATTCCTTTACAACTTTGGCTTTGCCTATTTGAAGATTTTGTGAAATATCATTTAATATGCTCATTTGTAACTCTCCTGTATTTAGGAACAGTTAAATAACCTGTTTCAACTATTCCTTAGTTCACTTTAGTACATTAATACTATACCCTCTATTGACAA
>JAQSXC010000205.1 GCA_029266335.1 Eubacterium sp.
CCTTTGTCTGTAATCAGTGCAATTTCAAAACCGCTGCTCTTGGATGTGCCGCCGCCGCAACCGGCCAACATAACACATACCATAATAAGAGCCATCCCTATTGCTAAAATCCTCTTCATTAAAAGTGCCTCCCATTTCATTTATTTTTTATGGTTTGTATAACACAATATATATTGTAGCATCCCTTGGCAAAATAATACAACTATTATCCAGCACAATTGTTAAAAATTACTTCGCAGGCAGCAAATCTTATAAATATTATTGTTTACAATAATTACGAGATAATTTATTGAATTAATGGTAATTATTTGAATTAATATGGAAGGATTTATTAAGAATGCTCGTTATATGTTGATTACCAGACTGTATGTATTTATAATATAATATAGTGTAATTGTATAATTATGTTTACATCATATTGCTTGTTATGTAGTACGGTTATTAAAATTTATTTTATATGTTGCATGGTAGAATGGGAGGAAAGCCAAAATGCCAATTACTGAAATTTTATCCAGAAATGCGGAATTATATGGTTCAGAAATATGTCTTACCGAAATCAATCTGGATCTGCAGGACAGCCATAATGTCATGTGGCAGGAGTATGAACTCATTGAGAATAATCCTGCCGGTGAGTACCGCCGTGAAATGACCTGGAGGGTTTTTGACGAAAAAGCCAACAGAATGGCCAACTTATTATTAAAGAGAGGAATCCGGAAAGGCGATAAAGTTGCTATTCTTATGATGAACTGCCTGGAGTGGCTGCCGATCTATTTTGGAATTTTGAAAGCCGGTGCCCTGGCAGTACCGATGAATTTCCGCTACACTGCAGAAGAGATAAAGTATTGTCTTGAATTGTCAGAAACAGTTGCTTTGGTTTTTGGCCCCGAATTTATCGGAAGAATTGAAACTATATATGATCAGATTCCCCAGGTAAGGACCCTTTTCTTTGCAGGAGAAAACAGGCCAGCCTTTGCGGAAAACTATGACCGGCTTTCTGCCAACTGTTCATCTGAACCTCCTGACATTAAACTGTCGGATGATGAGGATGCGGCAATATACTTTTCCTCAGGAACAACCGGATTTCCAAAAGCAATTTTACATACGCACAAAAGTTTAGTGTCTGCCTGCTACACAGAATACTATCACCACGGACAGACCAGAAAGGATAATTTCCTGTGCATCCCGCCGCTTTATCATACCGGAGCAAAAATGCACTGGTTCGGGAGTTTCCTGGCAGGCAGCAAAGCCGTAATATTACGCGGAATAAGGCCCGAGTGGATTCTTAAAACGGTTTCCGAAGAAAAGATCACTATTGTATGGCTTCTGGTTCCATGGGCACAGGACATTCTTGATGCCCTTGACAGAGGGGACGTGAAGCTTGAGGATTATGAGCTGTCCCAGTGGAGACTTATGCATATCGGAGCTCAGCCAGTTCCCCCGAGCTTGATACAACGCTGGAAAAAATACTTCCCGCACCATCAATATGACACCAACTATGGTTTGAGCGAATCCATTGGCCCGGGCTGTGTGCATCTGGGTGTGGAGAATATTCATAAAGTAGGAGCAATAGGTGTTCCGGGTTATGACTGGGAGGTCAGGATAACAGATGAGGACGGTACCTCCGTATCTCAGGGACAGGTAGGAGAACTGGCCGTAAAAGGTCCCGGTGTTATGAAATGCTACTTCAATGACCCCGAAGCAACTGCTGCCGTCCTTCGGGAGGAATGGCTATTTACCGGGGATATGGCAAGGATGGATGATGACGGCTTTATTTATCTGGTTGACAGAAAGAAAGATGTTATTATCAGCGGTGGAGAAAATATCTACCCTGTTCAGATCGAGGACTTCCTCAGAGCACATGGAGCAATTAAGGACGTTGCTGTCATAGGACTTGCCGACAAGCGTCAGGGTGAAATTGCGGCAGCAATAATAGAGCTTAAACCTGACTGTACCTGTACGGAGTTGGAAATCGAAGCTTTCTGCGCTCCACTGCCCCGTTATAAACGTCCCAAAAAGGTTATTTTTGATACTGTTCCACGTAATCCCACAGGTAAGATTGAAAAACCCCGCTTAAGGGAAAAATACGGTGCAGCCAGCCTGGTTGCAGCACAAAATGAAATAAATTAATTTATTCAAATTTAATTATGAAAGGGAGTTATAAATTAAGAGTTATAGCTCCCTTTTATAATGGTCTTATTACGCCGCAGGCCAGTCGTTTGCCTGAAGCGCCGGAAGGCTGAGTCCGGTAATCATCGGGATTTTGGTGAATTATCACTGATTTTCCGATAATATCTGCAACTTTGAACTTATCAGTAAAGAAACACATCCTGGCATACCCATGGTTTGAAAACAATGAGGGAAAATCACCGGAATGATTGCCGTGGGGCTGGTTGGTCGGATTCCAGTGGCTGCCCGAGGCATTGAAGGGTTCATTTGGATCTCCGACGCTGCAATTTCCAAATTCATGAATGTGAAAGCCATGGGGACCCACAGGAGGGGTGCTGTTTTGTGCCGGCTTATATGGCGGCAGCCCCATTACCTCAACACATACTTCAGTACCGCCGGGTACATCCCTGAAAATAACTTGGCCAAAAAGTCCAGGTGCAAGCGGACCTCCGGTAATTTGTGCTATTGCATATCCATTTTGAACAGGATTCCTTTGAACATTATACTGCCCGTCTAGCATATATATTACCTCCGTTTATTGAAATCAATATTATATTAACAGTATATTTTTTTGAATAGTGAGAGGTTAATAAATATTTGCTTGTTTATGATGACTGCTTGTAAAAGTAAAAAAAGGACATTGCTTTTTATTGTCAATATGCTATGGATTGACGCAGAACTTAAAAAATGAGAAAACAGTAAATTTTTCTTGACTTTCTGAGTATAATAAATTAATATATCAAAAAACAAACACAATAAAATGGCGTTGACAAGGAGGAGTACATACTCACCTGAAGCAGAGAGAGAAGATGGTTGGTGGAAATCTTCGTGAAGGAGGTATGGAAGTAGCCTTTGAGCTGTGAACCGAAAGGAGTGTATCCAAGTAGGCTTCAACGGAAATTTCCACCGTTAAAGGGAAAGCAATATCGGATAACTTAACAGGCATTGCAATGCTAAAATGTTTCTATCAGGTTATTATCCCGTATTGACAGAGTGCAGATAGTCATATCTGAATTTAGGTGGTACCACGGACGCATACAGTCCGCCCTGAGCTTTATATATTTAAGCTTGGGGCGGATTTTTTGTTTTATGTGTTTGTTTAATACATTAAATGCTGCGCAGCAGCTGAATGGAGGACCATCGTGAATAAGAACTATGACTTTACTCAGACAGAAAAAGAAATGCAGTGCTTTTGGGAGGAAAACAACATCTATGCTTTTGATCCAAACAGCAAAAGCGAGATTTACTCCATTGATACACCGCCGCCAACAGTGAGCGGAAGCTTGCATATCGGACATATTTTCTCCTATACACAGGCTGAAATTATTGCCCGGTTCAAACGGATGCAGGGCTATAATGTTTATTATCCCTTTGGCTTTGATGATAACGGTCTGCCAACCGAGAGGCTGGTAGAGAAGGAGGAGGGAATTATAGCGAGAAGTCTGCCGAGAAGTGAGTTTATTAAAAGATGTCTTTCCACTACCGGAAAATATGAAAAGGAATTCAGAGATCTATGGCAGAGCCTGGGCTTTTCGGTAGATTGGTCACTTCAATATGAGACCATTAATCCCGCTGTTCAGCGTATATCCCAAAAATCCTTCATCAGGCTGCTTATGGATAAAAAGGCATATATGAAGGAATCTCCTGTTTTATGGTGTACCGAATGCCGGACATCAATTGCCCAGGCCGAGCTGGAGACTGTTGAAAAGGAAACCACCTTTAACTTTATTCCCTTTACGGTTGGGGAGGAAAGCCTGACAGTAGCAACAACCAGGCCGGAACTGCTATACGGCTGTGTTTGTCTGTTCGTTCATCCTGAAGATGACAGGTATGGGAGCTATATTGGTAAAAAAGCTGTAGTTCCCTTGTACAATTATGCCATCCCCGTACTTGCAGACGAAGGGGTTAGTCCCGACAAGGGTACCGGAGTAGTTATGTGTGCTACCTTTGGAGACAGCACAGACGTTGAGTGGTACCAGAAATACAGCCTGCCCTTCAGGAAAGTTATTGAGCCCAATGGAACTATTAATGAAAGCGTTCCTTTTATTGGAGGTTTAAAGGTCATCGCTGCCAGAAAACAGATAATCCAACTGCTTTCAGAAAATGGTCTGCTGTGGGATTGCCGGTGCATATCTCATACCATTGCTGTCCATGAACGCTGCGGAAAGGAAATAGAGATACTGCCGTCAAAGCAATGGTATATAGATATTCTGTCAAAAAAAGAATTGTTTCTGAAAGCAGCTGATAAGATTAACTGGTATCCTGCCAATATGAAAAACAGGTATACTGCCTGGGTAGAAAACCTTAAATGGGACTGGTGCATATCACGGCAGCGCTATTTTGGTGTACCCATACCCATATGGTATTGTAAGTGTTGTGGAGAGATTATACCTGCGAGTGAGGAAAGCCTGCCGGTAAATCCTCTGGAGACACCACCAGGTAAGCCATGTTCCTGCGGCAGCAATGATTTTTTACCGGAAAGCTCGGTATTTGATACCTGGGCAACCTCATCACTTTCACCTCAAATCAATTCCGGATGGGGAGAGAAAGATGACATGTCTGACAGGCTTTTACCCATGAGCCTCAGAACACAGGCTCATGAGATTATCCGCACATGGACCTTCTACACAATTGTTAAAAGCCTGTATCATACAGGGGACGTACCCTGGAAGGAGGTAATGGTTAGCGGCTATGTACTTGCAAAGAAGGGTGAAAAAATCAGCAAATCAAAGAATAATTCAGGGTTGTCTCCGGCTGAACTGATTGAAACTCATTCTGCCGATGTTCTAAGATACTGGGCTGCAAATTCCAGATTGGGTACTGACACCTACTTTTCTGCAGATGAGCTGGGGATTGCAAGACGGTTTATTACAAAGCTTTGGAATGCATCTAAATTTGCTGCATCACACCTTCAGGATTTTGATTCTGCTGCCCGGGTATATATGCTTCCTGTTGACAGATGGATAATTGAGCGATGCAATCAGACCATTTCGGAGGCTGACAGGTATTTAAACAAATATGAAATTGGGCTGGCAAGACATGAGCTTGATGATTTTTTCTGGAAGGACCTGTGCGATTATTATCTTGAAATTGTCAAAGAACGTTTGTATCAGCCTGAAAAGCATGGTTACCGGCAGCGCAGATCTGCCCAGCAGGCTCTTTACTATTGTCTGCTTAATATTCTAAAGCTTTATTCAATTTATGTTCCGCATATTACCGAATACCTGTATCAGGAGTATTTCAGGAGGGAAGAGGGCTGTATTTCCATTCATAAACTGTGCTGGGAAAGGATAGACAGGCTTGATAATTCCATATTAAATTTCGGGGATAAATTAAAGGAAATTATCTCTGAAACAAGAAAATACAGATCTGAGAACTCTTTGTCAATGAAAACCGAGATAGACAAGGTGTTTATAAATACAGAGCAGGAATTTGCCCTTAATTTTAAAGAATCTGTTGGTGATATCCGGGCTTGCTGCTGCTCCAAAGAAGTAATAATCAGTATAAAAGGGTAAAAATCAGGGTAATAAATTACTTTAAAATGAATATGGTGTTTTATAAAAATTATTTAAATGCTTGTTAATTCATAATTGCCCGGTTTACTTGAACGAATATTGGTATAGGGTATATAATATTTATTATGCTAAATTATGGAAACAAGGTAAAGGAGTGCTTTATGAATAGAAATGTAGCCAGACTTATACCTGTAATCTGCTTTTTGGTGGCTGCGGTGGGATTTATAGCAGCAGGTATTCTTGCCCTACAGGATAAAAAGACCATTATGTCCATAATATTCTTTGTATGTACAATGTTAAATGTGTTCAGTTCTATTGGCTCATATTTTATTCTCAGACAAAAACATCAGCAGCAATAAGCTTAATAAAATTTAATACAATATCCAATTTACTAAAAAGAGACCTTTAAGTCTCTTTTTTTATGTGAATACGTGATGTCTTTGAAACTGTAAATTCTTTAATTAAGTTATTGACAATAAGGTATACCGTTAGTATACTTTAAGTATAAAGTGTATACTAATGGTATACTGATTGAGCAATCAGTATACCTGAACAGTATTAAGGGTAATGACAGGAGGAGAGTTAAATTATGGAGACGGTATCCAGAAGGGATAGAGAGAAGCTTTTCAGAGAGGGAGAGATTATAGCTGCTGCTGAAAGGGTATTTCATGCCAGGGGATATGAGGCTGCATCCATGGATGAAATAGCCAGGGAGGCGCAATTTACCAAGAGAACCCTGTATCAGTACTTTGAAAATAAGGAGGAGCTGTATTTGGCGGTAGTTCTTAAAGGCTTCAAGAGTCTTTTCGAATACCTTTCGCAGGTGGCAGAGCCCCATGAAAAAGGATTTATAAGGATACAGAAAACCTGTAAGGGATATTATGAATTTTTCAGGGACAATGCTGAAACCTTTCGCACCATCAGTTATTGGGGTCATGTAAAAAAGAAGGCTTCTGCTGAAAGCAAAAAGAAGTATGAACTGGCAGAGTTTAATAATATTATGTTTGAGTCGGTCGCCAGGGTTATTGAAGAAGGTAAAGCCGACGGAAGCATTAAACCGGATTTGGATTCCAATAAAGCTGCTTTTAGTCTGGTTTTTATGATGACCGGCTTTATGAATCAGCTGTCTGCGACTGGAGAAAGCTTTACACAGCACTTTTCTTTAGATATTGAAGATTTCAGCCTCTATACTATTGATATGCTTCTTGAAACACTAAAGAACACTGCTGATATGAATAATAAAAAGTGACGGTATTTGATGGAAAAGGGGTGGATGAATTGAAAAAAGCCGGTATATTCTATTTTTCAGGAACCGGGAATACAGAGCTTGTGGCAGAAATGATCAAACAAGAATTTTCAAACCTGGATTATGCTGTTGAGCTAACAAAAGTTGAAGATGTTTTAAAAGGTAAACTTACAGTTAATCCCGATGATTATGATCTTATGGGAATAGGCTGTCAGGTTATAGGTTACAGCATTCCAAATATAATGTATGCATTTATGAGAAAATTACCTGAAGCAAAGGGTACCAAGGTATTTATTTTCCGGACTGCAGGAGGAGTTGCTCCTATAAATTACAATGCTTCAAATCCCCTGATAAAAAAACTGAAGCGAAAAGGCTATGAAGTCTATCATGAAAGAATTTTTTCCATTGGCAGCAACTGGATTACCAAATTTGAGGATTCAATAATGGCACGGTTGTATGAAGCTACAAGAAATAAGGTAGCTATCATGTGCCGGGAGGCAGCAGCGGGACAGAGGCGTATCCTCAGGACGGGATTGAGGCTTCGGATAGGTATAGGAATTGCAGCTCCGGTTTTTTCATTTCTGATCAGATTCATTGGAAAGGATCTGAAGGCAAGTAAGGCATGCAGTCACTGCGGACAATGTGTGCAGAAATGTCCTGCAGGTAATATTTACGAAAAAGGCGGCAGAATTAAGTTCAGATCATCCTGTAACTGCTGTCTGAGGTGTGTATATTCATGCCCCGGAGAAGCCATTGGTTTTAAGCTTTTTTCCTTTATTCCTGT
>JAQSXC010000022.1 GCA_029266335.1 Eubacterium sp.
CAACAGCAATCTCACTGTTTGTGGAAGTGATTTCAACATCCTTCATAAGCGGCAGGATGCCTTTTGCAAAGCCCGCGTATTCCTCAATATTAGTCTCCAGCCAGAGTTCCGGAACGGTAAACCCGTCATAAGTAACAGCGATCATATTAATGGTTCTGATTTCTTTTCCATGAATTGATGCAATAATTTTAAAGTCTCCGGCTGAGGAAGCTGTTATCAGCCCCGTACTGCTGACCTTAACACCGGAGTTACCGGTAACCTTATAGCTGATCCCGATTTTTTCCATTGCAGTTGCATTGTAAGTGTATGATACCGGATTCATACTGACACCGGCTCCGCCCACAAATACGGTTGTATGGGCAGGTTCAAAAGATATTTTTTCGGGATTTATTACAGTAATTTCACAGCTATACTCCTTTTTATTCACAGCAGCATTTATATATGCTCTTCCATATCCGGCAGCCGTTACTTTCCCGGAACTTGAAACTGATGCGACTTCACTATTGGAGGAAGACCATACAACTTTTTGAGAGGTACCTGTTACCTTTAAAGTTGTTGTTTCCCCTTTTAGCAGGTATGTACTGAAGGCATTTAATGAGATCTGAGAAGATTTTGCAGCTGCAGATGCGATAAGAGACTGATTTGTAAAATTTGCACAAATTAAAAAAAGTACAGTAAAAACAAACACACTGAAGGCATATCGTTTTTTTATCATAAATATACTCCTCTGGAAAAATGGTTACGGGTTGACTTGTTGAGCTTGTTTAACAAATTTTATATGTTAATACAATATTATAGCAACGTAAACACATTATGTCAAAATCATCTATGTCAGACTTGGTCCTTTAACTCTGTAATTTAGCCTTATTCATCCTGAGAAAAAATAGTAAATAAGTTTTCTCATATATTTTATCAAAACAGATGAGTACCCTCCAGCAGATTTTCAGAGTTCCTGCAATAATACCCTATATTTATTATGGACAAATTTTAATATCCTTTTATTGTGAATATAATTGAAATAGGAGTTTTCCAGCCGCTCATATTTTGATGCAGGTGACGAAATGAGGTTTCAAATATGCCAAAAGTTAAACCCAAAAAAGTTCTGCCAATTTATAAAGGAAAAATTGAAGTAAAAGACCTTGTGTTTAAAATATTATCTCTGGCGGTAAGGAGGTAGCGTAATATTATGCTGGGATTCAACAAGCCTGATATCAATTATCACATCGGAATATATGTTCGTCAGAGCAGAGATGAAAATGAAGAAAATCTGGAAACCATTGATACACAGAAAAAGCTTTTAATAGATTTTGTTAAGAGAAATAATCTTGGAACTGTATATAAAACATACGTTGATGATAATGTTTCAGGATCGGGCTTTGAAAGAAACGCACTGGAGGAACTGAAAAAAGATGTTTTATCCTGCAATATAAATCTTATAGTTCTAAAGGATCTATCCAGATTGGGAAGAAATAATGCTAAAACTCTTTTGTTTCTTGACTTTCTGGAGGAGTATGGGGTCAGGGTTCTGACTTCCGACGGGAGGTATGACAGTCTGAAGGATAACGAAACAGTTGGAATTGATACATGGTACAACGAAAGGTATATCCGAGACATTTCAAAGAAGATACGGGCAAATCTGCGTTTTAAAATAGAGCAGGGTGAATACATAGGTAATGCACCTTACGGCTACGTTAAATCAGTCAATGAGAAAAACAAGCTTGTTGTTGATGCAAGAACTGCGACCGTAGTAAAGGAGATTTTTGAATTATATAAAAAAGGCCATGGCTATGCTGCCATAGCCAACATACTTAATGAGAAGGGTTATCCGTCACCCTCCTCAAAAAACTCGGATATTCCTATTACTCCGTGGAATCAGGTGGCGGTACAGAGAATACTCTGTAATCGTGTGTATATAGGTGACACAGTCCAGGGAGTCAGCGAAAAAATAAGCTTTAAAAATAAAAAGACACGAAGACTTCCCTTTGATAAATGGATTATCACGACAAATACCCATGAACCTATTGTAAAAAATGAGGATTTTGATGAAGTGCAGAAAATGAGGGCTAAAAAGCGTTCAAATCAGGGTTATAACAGAAATATTACACATCTTCTGAGTAACATGCTTTACTGTGGAAAATGTGGCAAGGCAATGTATGTCAGGGTCAGGAAAGACAGACCTGTAGGGTATATATGCAGTACTTATTCAAAGAATGGCAGTGAATGCTGCTCAAGCCACTATGTAACTGAGGATACAATTGTTGAGGTTATATCTGATGAATTGTTGGAGATGCTGTCAAACACCGAGCTCATTGATAGCTTTAACCTGAAGTACAACAATGAGGAAAGTGAAGTGCGGAAGAGACACGAAATGGTTCAAAAGTTTGACCAGCAGATATTTGCCAAGCAGAAACAGCAGGATATTTTATACATAGACAGACTGGAAGCTAAAATTTCCGAACAACTTTTTTTCCGTATGAATCAAGGTATTGAAGACAGGATTAATTTGCTGAAGAAGGAAAAGGAAAAGCTTCTGGAGGAAGAAAAAAAGCAGCTGGACAAAATGCATGTGGTTGAAAGCTTCATTAACAGGATAAAAAATCAGGGACTGAATAAGAACATTATACAGTTGATGGTTAACAGAATTATTGTTTACGACAACAGTGACAGTGCTGAAGTTCAAAACATTGGGCTGGGCAATGAAGAAAGCAAAAACGGCTTGATAGTAATTGAGTATAATTATAATAATTGGAGAGAAGCATAGACGGGAATTGAGAATTTAATAATTCATCTGCCTGATAAGAGTAGACCGGATAAACTACGGTTTAATACAGGGGTTATTATAGATGAGCTTACTTTAATGTGAGCTCTTTTTTTTGTATGCAATTAAATTGTACAGGTAAATAATTAAGTAACCGTTAGTATTTGGGTTACATAATATATATCGAAGGAGGTGTTTTTTGTGAAATTTAGGAAATCAAAAAACAAAAGGAAAAAACACGAAAATGATATAGGAAATTCGGGAAATGCAGTAAATGCAGTAAATACAGTAAATACAGTAAATACTACAAATACTGCAACCGCAGAAAACATGGATAACTCCAAAGAAAAACAGACCCATGTTCACGAATTTTTAAGCAGTACAAAATTAGCTGAGGAAAACGACGACAGACATAATCATCGTGTTGCCGGTGTGACGAGTCAGGTTATTCCTTTACCGGGTGGTAATCATAAACATGCGATCTTTTCCAATACGGATTTTTTGGATCATCTCCATGAAATAGGAGCTGAAACCGGTCCTGCTGTCCGGGTAGGAAATGGCAAACATGTACATTTTGTCAAAGGTACAACAACAATAAATGATGAGCATTTTCACAATTTTGCTTTTGCAACACTTATTGAATCCCCGTTACTGCCTTTGGAAGGTTGAACTCTTTTTGGGACTGCAGGGGGGCGTATTTGCACCAAAACTATAGCTGTTGTATACGCTACGGTGAATATATCGCCCCGGATTATATAACAAAAGACTTGCTTTACATATGGTTAATCTCCCGGCTTTCCTTTGCTTTTGTTGCTGAACCTGGGATTATCCGGGTTTTGGGTTATAGCTTGTTCCTCTTTATTTTGTGCATTTGGTTTTGAAGTTACCTTGTTCTTTTTGCCCTTAAACATATAAGCTCCTTTTTTATTAGTTGTTTCTGATCTTATTAAATGTTGCTTATCTTATTAATATTGCTTATATTATTAATGTTTGAGATCTTATTTAATGCTTGAGGTTTATAAAATATTGAGTATCAATATTATAGTCTGTCAAATTAAATTTTTTATTCAATTTCAAATTTACCGATATTACAATAACTTATAAAAACTATCCATATGGAAAATGAGCCCAATAACTGAATTTATACATATACTAAACAATAGAAGAAATTTTATTTAGGTATTAATGCAAACCTGAAGGGAGGCCTGAAATAAAAATGTCTGAGGTCAAAAATCTCAAGCAGAATGGCCAGCATAAGGACTTTAACGGCTATGGAGGTATAGAGGAACTGGACAGATACATACACGATGAATATGGAGCGGGGTGGGCACAGAAAAAAAGTAAGAATATAAGCGCAATTCTTAATTTCAAACAGTCAAGTTTTGGCCCCGACAATAATAACAACTGTACTTTGGCATCCATTACACGTATAATGAAATATTACTCCGATCAGGGTTTGAAGGAAATCCCGGCAGATTTGGATGAACTGTATGGTATAGTGAGGAAAATTGGAGTTAAGCATGGATACCATCCGGCAAAATCAGGTCTTATAAGAGATTTGTTTGTATACACTCCTTTTGAAATCAAGACCATGGTTAATGATACCTGGATTGCATTCGGATATCCTGCCGGCAATTCCAGGAACAGATATTACAGAAAGCTGAGAATTATCAAGGAAAGTATAGATGATATGAACCCAGTTTTACTAAATATTGCAGGTGGTGACTATATGGGGCATACCGTTACTGTAACCGGTTATAAGGTGTTTGGCAAAGAGAGCCATTCCGACCGGACTTTTGTTCAGATATTTGACGGTTGGAGCGAGAATACAAGGTATATTGATTGGAAGAAATTTGGTAATACATTAGCTAATGTGACAAGAATAATTTAGTTGTTGACAAATATACGCTTTTCAATTAAAATGATAAAAACGTTAAAGGTAATGACTGGGAATAGTAGAAATACCTCAAGCTTTCAGAGAGTCGGCGTTTGGTGTGAGCCGATAGTTTTGTGGTTTTTGAACTCGTCCATGAACTGCTGCCCGAGTTTGTAGGGTAAGCCGGAATTCCACCGTTACAGGGATAGATGGTGACAGCCATTGAAAGAGTGAATTCTTAAGAATTAATTAGAGTGGTACCGCGAGTTATGCCTCGTCTCTATAGAGAGACGGGGCTTTTTTATGCGCATGCCAAATTTTCCTCGGTTAATGAAGAACTATAAAGTATTTACCGGCAGGAAAGGTACATGCGCAGACAAAAGTGGCTTTGCCGCCTTTATTATACGTCCCATCAATATTGTGATAGGACGTTAAGAAATGGGATTTTGATGCTCAAATTCCGGGTTTGATCATCAAAGTAATCTCATTTAGATTCTAATATATTATCAATCTAAAATATTATCGATGGAGGTTTTTCTATGAGCAGAAAAATACTTGTACTTGACACGACCTTACGGGATGGTGAGCAGGTTCCCGGAGCAAAACTGAATCTTTATGAAAAGCTTGAATTGGCACATCAGCTCAAGGCCTTAAATGTTGATATAATTGAAGCAGGCTTTGCCGCATCCTCTCAGGGGGACTTCAATGCCATAAAAGAAATAGCTTCTCAAATAGGTGACAGCTGTATAATGATAACAGCATTAGCCCGTGCGGTGAAAGGGGATATTGACGCGGTGTATCAGAGCGTCAGATATGCTCAAAATCCCTTGATTCACATAGTATTGGGAACCTCGGCAGTTCACATGGATAAGAAGTTTAATAAAACACAGGAGCAAGTGCTGGAGATGGGTGTAAACGCTGTAAAGTACGCAAAGACTTTGCTTCCAGAGGTGCAATACTCTACCGAGGATGCCTCCAGATCGGATTTCGAATACCTGTGGAAAACAATCGAGGCTGTTGTAAAGGCAGGAGCCACAATGATCAATATCCCTGATACTGTTGGTTACGCCGTTCCTGAAGAGTTCGGTGAACTGATCAGCAAGATAAATTACCGCCTTAAAAACCTTAATAACAAGGTATTGTTAAGTGTCCACTGCCATAATGATACAGGCATGGCAACGGCAAATACCCTTGCCGCTGTGAAAAACGGTGCCGATAAAATAGAGTGTACCGTCAATGGGCTGGGAGAAAGGGCTGGCAATGCGGCTCTGGAGGAAGTGGTCATGGCTATGAAACTCCGTTCAAAATATTATGATGCTCATACAGATATTGTTACCAGAGAAATTTACAAAACCTCCAGATTGGTAAGCAATCTGACAGGGCTTGATATCCAGGTAAACAAGGCAATAACCGGTGAAAATGCTTTTGCACACTCGTCGGGAATTCATCAGGACGGTCTGCTTAAAGCAAGAGAGGTATATGAGGTCATAGCCCCGGAGGATGTAGGGGTAGAAAATATGGATATAATTCTGACTGCCAGGTCGGGCCGCCATGCATTTAGAAATGCCGCCGAAAAGCTGGGCTGCAAATTCAAGGATGAGGAAGATTTCGAAACACTGTTCACCCGGTTCCTGGAGCTTGCAGATGCAAAAAAGGAAGTTTATGACCACGACGTTTATTACCTGATTGAAAAGCATAACAGCAGCAGATCTGATGAAGAAAGAACCGATGCAAATACAAGGCTTGATTTATTTGAACTAATTTCTTTTCAAGTTGTCAGCAATGATATTTTTCCAACTGCAACAATCAAGCTGAAAAAGGGGAGAGACAGCTTAAGGCACAGCGCAGTAGGCGATGGCCCGATTGACGCACTATATTCTGCAATTAAAGAGATTGCAGGACTTGAGGTGGACCTGAAGGAATATAAGATCAGCAGTATGTCCAGAGGTAAGGAAGCACTGGGCAGAGTCAGCATCCGAATCGGTTTCAATGAAAAAATATACACAGCGAGAGCTATGGACACAGACGTAATTAAGGCCAGTGCACTTGCTTTAATAAATGGTATAAATGCAATAATTCTGGAACAGGCAAACTAAAAAAGTGCTGAAAATATAAACCCGGTAGGGTTCTAATGTCCATTGGTAACACAGGACCCTACCGGGTAAGATTTCAATTACAGCTTTCCTGTTATGAACAAGTCCATGAGTTTATAGCCCTCATCAACTGTAATGCCTGTCTTTCTAGCTTCTGACTCATCATAACTATGAGCCGGTGACTGAATTTCGTTTGTGCTGTCATAGATTATGAAGGGAACAGGCTCTGAGGTATGAGTCCGTAAACTCAGGGGTGTTGGATGGTCGGGCAGCACCATTACCTTATATTCCTTATGCTTTTTAAGTCCTTCCAGTATTGGAGCAACAACCTTTTGATCAAGATATTCTATTGCTTTTACCTTGTTTTCAATTTCGTATCTGTGCCCGCACTCGTCAGGAGCTTCAACGTGAACATAAACAAAATCCCTGCCGTTGTCCAGAGCTTCTATGGCAGCAGCTGCCTTTCCTATAAAGTTGGTATGGATGTTGCCTGTAGCGCCTTCGACATCAACTGATTCCAGTCCGGCACACAAGCCGATACCTTTTAATAAATCCACAGCCGAGATCATGGTTCCGGTTTTATTGTATTTTTCACTGAAGGAGGCCAGAGCCGGCTTTTTTCCTTCTCCCCAGAGCCATATGGAGTTGGCGGGTCTGAGGCCACGAGACTTTCTGGCTTGATTTACAGGATGATCCTTCAGTATATCATGGCTCTTCTTCATCAAATCAAGCAGCAGCCCTGACTCCTCTTTGGGAAGATACTCCGTAACCTTTCTTTCCAGAATATCATGGGGAGGAGTACAGCCAAGCCCGGTTTTGCCGTTGCTCCAAACCATACAGTGTCTGTAGCTTATTCCGGGATAAAAATTGATGGTTTCTGTCTTTAACTTGGCATTAACCGCTTCTATCAGAATGCGGGCCTCTTCTGTCGAAATTTCATCTGAGCTGTAGTCTATCATGGTTTTATCCTCATAATTTGCTTCAGTTTCCGATAAATAAACCAGATTACAGCGAAGTGCAACATCAGTCGGTAAAAGCTCGATTCCCATACTCACTGCTTCCAGCGGAGAACGGCCTGTATAATATATTTTCGGGTTATAGCCCATCACTGACAGGTTTGCTGCATCACTTCCCGGAGGAATTCCTTCGGGAACAGTTTTCACAAGTCCCACAGTACCTTTTTTTGCAAGCATATCTATATTTGGCTTTTTGGCATATTGAAGAGGAGTTTTGTTATCCAACTCCTGCATGGGATAGTCTGCCATGCCGTCACCTAAAACAACAACATATTTCATATACTCTCCATTTCTGCCGGGAATAAATGAATCCCCGGCATGACCCCCACAAAATTTTAACCTTTTGTCACTACCTTGGCCCAGGTATCTTTCAAACCTACAGTACGATTGAATACCAGCTTGTTTTCAGTTGAAGCGGTATCAACACAGTAGTAGCCCATCCTCAGGAACTGGAATCTGTCTCCGGGTTTTGCCTTTACAAGATCGGGCTCAGCCATGCAGCTTTGGAGAATCTCCAGAGAATTCGGATTAATATTTGACCTGAAGTCTTTGCCTTCTTCAACATCCTCCGGGTCAATTTTCATAAATAAATGATCGTATAAACGAACCTCAGCCTTCACTGCATGTGATGCTGAAACCCAGTGCAATGTACCTTTAACCTTTCTTCCGTCAGGTGAGTTACCACCCTTGGAAGCAGGATCGTAAGAACATCTCAGTTCAACAATTTCTCCGGTAGTCTCATCCTTTACAACACGCTGACAGGTGATGAAGTAGGTATTCTTTAATCGAACCTCCTTGCCTGGAGCCAGTCTGAAGAACTTATTGGGAGGATTCTCCATAAAATCCTCCTGTTCAATATATATTTCGCGTGAGAATGGCAGCTTTCTTGTGCCCATCTCAGGATTTTCAGGATTGTTTTCTACATCAAACCACTCTACCTGACCTTCGGGATAGTTCTCTATTATAACCTTTAAAGGTCTTAGTACAGCCATAACTCTTGATGCGCTGAAGTTGAGATCATCTCTGATACAATGCTCAAGTAAAGCGAAGTCAACAAGACTGTTGTTTTTTGCAACTCCTATTTTTTCACAGAAGGTTCTGATGGAACCCGGAGTATAGCCTCTTCTTCTTAATCCTGAAATAGTAGGCATTCTTGGGTCATCCCAGCCGTCTACATATTTTTCATTAACAAGTTGCAGCAGCTTACGCTTACTCATCTGGGTATAGGCTAGATTGAGACGTGCAAACTCAATCTGTCTGGGTTTTGCAGGCAAATCAACATTATCCCTCACCCAGTCATAGAGAGGTCTGTGATCTTCAAATTCAAGTGAACACAGAGAATGGGTAATACCTTCCACCACATCCTCAATAGGATGCGCATAGTCATACATGGGATATATGCACCATTCATTACCGGTTCTATGGTGATGGGCTCTGAGAATCCTGTAGATTACAGGGTCTCTCATATTGATATTGGGTGAGGCCATATCTATTTTAGCTCTCAGAACCTTTGATCCGTCCGGAAATTCACCATTTTTCATTCTTTCAAACAAATCAAGGTTCTCTTCAACGGATCTGCCCCTGTAAGGGCTGTTTTTACCAGGTTCAGTAAGTGTTCCCCTGTGTTCTCTGATCTGGTCTGCAGTCAAATCACAGACAAATGCCTTACCGACTTTAATAAGTTTGACTGCACAATCAAACATTGTACCGAAATACTCGGAGGCATAAAACATATTGTCCCAGTTAAAGCCAAGCCATTTAACATCTTCCTGTATTGATTCCACATACTCCACATCTTCCTTGCTGGGGTTTGTATCATCAAAACGGAGATTACATTTTCCGCCATACTTGATTGCAGTACCAAAGTCAATGCATATGGCTTTGGCATGCCCTATGTGGAGATAGCCGTTAGGTTCGGGCGGGAATCTGGTACAAATGGTGTTATCAGGTATCTTTCCTGAAGCAAGTTCCTCATCAATTATATCGTAGATAAAGTTTGAGGCTGCTATTTCTTCTTCATTTATTGAATGATCTACAGTTTCGTCTGACATGGTTTTACCTCCTTTATACTGCTGCTTTATAATTTTATAGTGCTGCTTTAAGCTTTTCGATTCCTGTTCTGATTCTTTTTATAGTTTCCTCTTTACCGAGTATGTCAGCGATTTCAATAGCTCCGCCCGGTGTGACAGCCTTGCCGGAAATGGCAGTTCTTACAGGCCACAGCATAAGACTGTTTTTAATACCCAGAGCTTCAATGTGTGCGAATAATTTTTCGTGGATGGCCTCAAAATTCCAGTCACTGATTGCTTCTAGCACAGGTAAAGCTGAATTGAGACTTTCCAAAGAGTTTTCAAGAGTAGTTTTACTCTTTTTATGAACATACATTTGAATATCATAGTCGGGAAGTACATCTATAAAGTCGATGTTCTCAGGTATGGTAGTCAGTACTTCAGTTCTCAACTGGAGCAGCTTGCTCAGTTTAAGTGTGTCCACATTCTTATTGGTAATGCTTTTTTGGTAATAGGGAAGGGCCAGCTTGTGGAACTCTTCCACCGGCATTTTTCTGATGTATTCGCCATTCATCCAGGTAAGCTTGTTAATATCGAATATAGCCGGAGATTTACTTATGCCATCAATTGTGAATACTTCCTCAAGCTCCTTGAGAGAATAGATTTCACGAGTATCTCCCGGGCTCCAGCCAAGCAGTACAACATAGTTGACAATTGACTCAACCAGATAACCCATTTCAATCAAATCCTCAAAGGAGGGATCTCCGGCCCTTTTACTCATTTTACGGCCTGAGCCTGTCAAAATAAGGGGTACGTGAACATAGGTGGGAATATCCCAGTCATATGCCTGATACAAAAGATTGTATTTAGGAGTGGAGGCAAGGTATTCATTACCTCTTACCACATGTGTTATAGCCATCTGATGGTCATCAATAACATTTGCAAAGTTATAGGTTGGAAGTCCGTCGGTTTTTATGAGAATCTGGTCGTCAAGCTCACTGTTTTCAACTGTAATTGTTCCGTAAACAGCATCCTCAAAGCTTGTTGAACCTGTATCAGGCATTTTTTGTCTTATAACATAAGGTTCATTGTTTGCCAGCTTCTGTGCAATTTCTTCATTGGAGAGTTTCAAACAATGGCGGTCGTATTTATGACCGTGGCCTGCAGCATCCTGCTCTTCTTTCAATGCTGCCAATCTTTCCTTTGAGCAGAAACAGTAGTAGGCACCACCCAGGTCAACCAGCTTTTTAGCATATTCCAGGTACATGCCTTTTCTTTCGCTCTGCACATAGGGGCCGTAGTTTCCGCCTATATCCGGACCTTCATCATGAATAAGCCCTGCCATTTTTAAAGTTTTGTAAATAACGTCAATTGCACCTTCAACAAAACGTTCTTGATCAGTATCCTCTATTCTTAAAATGAATTTGCCATTTTCTTTTTTAGCTATTAGGTATTCGTACAAAGCAGTTCTTAAGTTACCGATGTGCATGTAGCCTGTCGGACTTGGTGCATATCTTGTTCTTGCTTGCATATTATCTGGCTCCCTTCCATAATATAGTAGTTATTTTTTATAATAAAAAAACCTTCCGTCCATATGCAGGACGAAAGGTTAATCTTCCGCGGTACCACCGTGCTTGGCAAAGCCCACTCCAGGAATCATTAAATAATAAATTACCTTGTTTAATTCAGGTTTATTATTTGTCAATCCATTTCTCTTTAACGGGAGAATCCGTCAAACTTACTTTCACTGAGTCAATTACTGTATGCATTGACATCATGTTTCTTCAGTCTGAAGCTCAGATACCTGTTTCCATCAGTGTTCATACCGGATTTCCACCATCGCCGGCTCTCTGCAAGTCAATTGCAATGCAATTGACTTTAGGAACTTAAAGACGTACTTATTATCGTCATTGCTAATAAATATCCGAATAATAACAGTTGTTCTTTATTATATTATTTTATTCAAATATGTGTCAAGGTTTCTAACTCATTTTAGAAATAACTAAATACTAAAACACGAATTTTATAAAATTATAATTAGTTATTCCTTAACAAATCAAAGATGCCCTGAATGCCTTTTTCTTCAAAATTGATCATTTCCTTAAAACTGCTCAATTCATCCTTTACAATATCATTTAAAAGGCTTTGACCCAAAACCTCCACCGGTGCCAGATCATCTGTAAAAGTAAGCTTTGAATCGGAGACTTCGGTCAGGTTTTGTTTCACATATTGTGAAACCTTGTGCAAAGGATTTTCCTGGTAAAGATTATTTATATTTTTTTCAAAATTATCAAGCATATCCTTGTCATTTGATGCAAAAAGCAAAACATTTGTACTTGTCTTTATATCGCAGGTATATACTTTTTTCATAACGCTTCTTACTGTCTGGCTGAGGTATTGATTTATAGGATTGTCTCCCTTGGATTTCATATTAATATTCAGGATTATTATACCTCCGGGCTTCAAATGTTCGGATACTTCTGAAAAAAACTCTTTTGTAGTCATGTGAAAGGGGATGGTTATGTCATGGTAAGCATCAACCATGATAACATCATATTTTCCACAGTTTTTATCCGATAAAAAAGTACGCCCGTCTGTTTCGTATATAGTTGCTTCGTCATCTGTTACTCCAAAGTATTTCTTTGAAAGCTCAACTATTTTGGAATCTATTTCAACAGCGTCGGTTTTAACATTTTTATAATATATTTTAGACTGTTTGGCATATGTACCTGTACCATTGCCAAGTATGAGCAGATCAAGCTTTTGATCGGAGTTGAAATCCTTTATAAACTGAGGAGCCATCAAAGCATAATCATAGTACAGTCCAGACAGCTTATTGTCTTTTCTGTAAACCGACTGAACACCAAAAGCAACATTTGTTGATAGATACACTGCATCCTGGTCTTCTGAAACCTGCAAATAGTTATAGACTGATTCGTCTTCAACCAGGCATTCTTTCCAGAAGGCATATGAATTGGATAAAGGCAGGAATAAAAGCACCAGAACCAGGCCGGAACTTACCATTACCCTCAGCAACTTAACTTTTTTTATTAAAAAATAACTTACGCAGATAATATTTAAAATTAAAGAAAACAGCAGAAATGTCTTATTTGTTCCTATAAATGGGATTGTAACAAAGGTGGGCAAAAATGTTCCGATAATGCTTCCAATGGTATTCATGGCATATATTTTACCGGTGGTCCTGCCTGCATTTTCAAGATCAGTAACACCCAGCTTCACTAAATAGGGAGATACCATACCAAGGCCTATTAATGGAACTGAGAACAAAACCAGACAGGATATTGCCGTACCTGTAACAAGCAGATCGTTGGGAAAAAACAATGCCAACAGGCCTGTAACAGCTATAATAACGTACTTGCCAATGAAGGGAATAACTGCAATCCATATGGCAGCACCCCAAATTATCATATATAACCTGCTTAGATTATTATTTTTGTCTGCCGATCTTCCGCCAAAAATGTTTCCGATACTTAAGGAAATCATTATTAAGCCAATAATTACTGTCCAAATAATCTGAGAGGTTCCGAAGGTAGGAGCTAAAAGTCTTGAAATGCTTAGTTCAACTGCCATAACTGACATTCCACAAAAAAACGAGGTGGCATATAAAAGAAGCTTGTTTTCCATGTGTTATTTTTCCTGTCCTTTCATAAAGTAGATTACAGTAGAAAAGCTGCATAGACTTGTTTCAACTGTAAAGTCTTTAGTTTATAGAATTATGAGATTTATATATATTATATAGTTTATATTATAATGGCTTATTTGTGAAATGGATATTTTTTTACAGCAAGATACATTTATGAAATTAAAATCATACAATATAGTATAAATTTTACGAGAACTCCAGTTCAAGCTTTAGGAGGATAGGAATGAAGATAGGAAATATTGAGGTATTCAGATATATTGTTCAACAATATGATACTTTAGAGAAAATAGCTTTAAAATTTAATACAAGTATTGAGGCAATTTCAGCTGTAAACAGGGGAGTTGATTTAAATACCCTGCATGCCGGACAGAATATATTTGTAGGCATAGGATATTCTGTTTTTACCGATAACCGCATGCCCGAAGGCAGTAGAGAAGCAAAGTTGCAACTGATGAAGGATTTAAGAACACTATGGGAACAGCATGTCATGTGGACAAGACTTACCATAATAAGTATGGTTGAAAATCTCCCTGATGTGGAGCTTGTGACGGCAAGACTGCTAAGAAACCCGGAGGATTTTGCAAATTTACTTGCAAGATTTTATGGCAGGCAGAAAGCTGATGTATTCAAGAATCTGTTTACTGAGCACTTGACTATAGCCGCACAACTTGTACAGGCTGCCAAGGATGGTGATAACCAAAAGGCAGAGGCCGCTGAAAAAGAATGGTATCGGAATGCAGGTCAGATTGCGGAATTTCTTGCTGCAATAAATCCGTACTGGTCAAAACGGGAATGGGTAAATATGCTTGATGAACATTTAAGACTCACAAAAACCGAAGCTGTGGATTTAATAACAAAACAATATGCCGAGAGCATCAATACTTATGATGAAATTGAAAGGCAGGCTTTGAGAATGGCTGATATGATGTTTGAGGGGATTTCAAAACAGTTCGGTTTGTCGCGATAAAAGCATTATGTAATTTTATGCGATTTGCGATAAAAGCACTATGTGATTTATAGTTAAGATATATTCTAAAATAAAACGAGCTTTTAATAGGTGCAGCAAAAATAAATTTTCACCGCTTTAAAAGCTCGTTTTATAAAATTAAGGCTGCGGGACTTTAAGAATTTATACATTCATATACACTCTGCTGCCACTTTTGATTTTGAAATAACAGGATAGTAAATAATACACTGGATATATAACATAAATTGACATATAAATACCTGCTGTGGGTCAATCCATTGAAAGGACATGCTTTTAATTTAGTTTAATTAAATACCTTGATTAAAATTATAATTAAATAAATCTTGTATACAATGAACAAGTTGTATATAATAAAAGTGGTGCGTATACTTGGTTTCAAGTAATATGACCAGGTACTAAAATAAAATACATGATTTATTGAAATACTTTTAATGTAATAAAGTTTCGATATTATTTTGTAAGAAAAATATGTAAAATTTGAGGCTAATTTATTTTAAATCAAGTGATATTGTCTGAACAAGAAAGGGGATTATTGGTATGAATTTTTTAGAGCAGATTGTGAGCAGAGCAAAAAGTGATATCAAAACTATTGTACTTCCTGAAAGTACTGATATCAGAACTTTAAAAGCTGCCGCAATGATTCAGGAACAGGGAATTGCCAACATTATACTCGTTGGTAACAAGGATGAAATTAAGAAGTTGGGTGGAGACCTTGACATATCGAAGGCTCAAATTGTTGACCCTGCTAATTTTGATAAATTTGATGAGTATGTAAACACTTTATATGAACTTAGAAAAGCCAAGGGTATGACCTTGGAGCAGGCTAAAAAATTATTAAGTGAGAATCCTTTGTATTTCGGAATAATGATGGTTAAGCTCGGAGCTGCCGACGGAATGGTGGCAGGTGCCATTAACTCTACCGGAAATACGCTCAGACCTGCTCTTCAGATATTAAAAACTGCTCCCGGAGCAAAACTGGTTTCAGCTTTCTTCATTATGGTAGTTCCTGACTGTGAATACGGTGAAAATGGCGTGTTTGTATATGGTGACAGCGGTCTCGTTGAAAATCCCAATGCCGATGAACTTTCTGAAATAGCAATAGCTTCATCAAAATCCTTCAAAAGTCTTGTACAGGCTGAGCCGGTTGTGGCAATGCTTTCTTATTCAACCTATGGCAGTGCAAAAAGTGAATTGACAGAAAAAGTTGTTGAAGCAACAAAGCTGGCAAAGCAGAAAGCTCCTGAACTTCAGCTGGATGGAGAACTTCAGGCAGATGCGGCTATAGTGGCTTCGGTTGGTCAGTCAAAAGCACCTGGAAGCCCTGTTGCAGGTAAAGCAAACGTTCTGATTTTCCCTGATCTTAATTGCGGAAACATTTCATACAAGCTCACTCAGAGATTAGCCAAGGCCGATGCTTACGGACCAATTATCCAGGGACTTGCAAAGCCGGTTAATGATCTTTCCAGAGGCTGCAGTGCTGAAGATATAGTTGGTGTTGTTGCCATTACCTGTGTTCAGGCCCAGAATATGTAACTGTAGTGAGAAACTAAATGTTATGGATTTCAGGCTGCTTAGCGGCTTGACACACAAACAGAATTAAAGGTAATTTTAGAGTGATTAATTAAAAGGCCGGTTTGCCGGCTGGAATTAATATAGCAGTAAAAATTAAGGGTTGTCACCGAAATATAAATTATTGGGGAGATGAATTATAAATGAAGGTTTTAGTAATTAACGCAGGTAGTTCTTCATTAAAATATCAGCTTATTGATATGACTAATGAATCAGTTCTTGCAAAAGGACTTTGTGACAGAATAGGTATCGAGAATTCATTTATCAAGCAATCAAGAGGAGAAGAGGATGCAGTTGTTATCAGTAAGGTTCTTAAGAACCACAAAGATGCAATTGAGGCTGTTATAAGTGCTCTTACCGATGATAAAATTGGTGTCATAAAGAGTATGTCGGAAATATCTGCAGTTGGACACAGAATCGTTCACGGCGGAGAAAAATTCAACAGCTCTGCGGTAATAGACGAAAATGTTATGGAAGCAGTCAGAGAATGTATTGACATTGCACCCCTTCACAACCCGCCAAATATAATTGGTATCGAGGCATGTCAGCAGATTATGCCAAATGTTCCCATGGTAGGTGTATTCGATACAACCTTCCACAGCACAATGCCTGAACAGGCTTATCTGTATGCAATACCTTATGAACTTTATCAGAAGTATGGCATAAGAAAGTACGGTTTCCACGGAACCTCACATAAATACGTTTCAGAAAGAACTGCTGAATTATTGGGCAAACCACTGAGTGATTTAAAAATAATAACCTGCCATCTTGGTAACGGGTCAAGTATATGTGCAGTTAACAAGGGTAAATCAATTGACACTTCAATGGGCTTTACACCGTTGCAGGGTCTTGCAATGGGAACCAGAAGCGGTACAATAGACCCTGAAGTTGTAACTTTCCTCATGGAAAAGGAAGACCTTACTGTTAAAGGTGTCAGCACACTTTTGAACAAGAAATCGGGTGTATTGGGCGTTTCAGGAGTAAGCAGCGATTTCAGAGACCTTCATGCTGCAGCTGATGAAGGAAACAAACGTGCACAACTGGCACTTGATATATTTGCATACGGTGTTAAGAAGTTTATCGGTGAATATATAGCGGTTATGAATGGTGTAGATGCAATCGTATTTACAGCAGGTATCGGTGAGAATAATTCCATAATAAGAAAAATGGTCCTGAATAATATGGACTTCTTTGGCATCAAGATTGATGAAGATAAAAACAAGATAAGAGGCCAGGAAATAGATATCAGTACTCCGGATGCTACAGTCAGGACTCTTGTCATTCCAACTAACGAAGAGCTTGCAATTGCAAGAGAGACTATGAGACTTCTGAAATAATGGTTTTATTGCAGCTTGCGAAAAACAAAGCACCGGCCGGATATGGCCGGCTTGAAATGGATTTTATTATTTAATCATACCTGGGTATTATAGAGAGTTAATTATTAGGTAATAATATAGTTTAAGCTGATGATGTTATACTCAACTTTCCATGAGAAGGTTGAGTATAAATTTGATAAGCTTTATATGATAATAATAAAATCAAATCAATATAATTTACCGAAATTGAATTATTGACAAAAGATGTATTAGTTAGTATAATATCAGTTGTCGGTTTTTAAGAGGTTGCTAATGAGAGTAAATGTGTCTGAAATTATTAAAACTGAAGGAGCCGGGATAGACGTCAATTTCCATGACGATTTACCCGAATTACGGGAGTATGATACTTCAGTAGAATTCAAACCTTCATTTGAGTTTACAGGGCGCATCGTTAATTTGGGTGGCCTGTTAAAACTAAGTGGTGATCTTCAATTTGAATTTAGTGCGAATTGCCTTAGATGTTTAAAACGTGTTGATACCGTTTGGGATATCAAGGTTGAAGAGAGCTTTGTCGAGGTTTCCAAATCCGATGATGTTGATGCATATACATTTGAAGGTAATGTTGTGGACATTGATAAGCCACTTATGGACAACATAATTCTTGCACTGCCCATGAAAACAATTTGCAGCGAAGACTGTAAAGGCTTATGCAAGACATGTGGTACTAATTTGAACATAAAAAATTGTAATTGCGATGAACGCGAAATAGTAGACCCAAGAATGGAAATACTTAAAGATTATTTCAAGTAGGTTTCTACCAGAAGTAATTAAATAATAAAGTACGATTTTCAAGGGAAATAGCCCCTAGAAAAATAGGGTTTATTATTTGATTATTTCTTAAATGGTTGCATTATAGTAGGGAGGTGTTATTGATGGCAAATCCAAAGCGTAGATGGTCCAAGGCAAGAACAGGTAAGAGAAGATCCCAGTGGAAGCTGGCATCACCAACTCTAGTAAGCTGCCCACAGTGTCATGTTTTCAAGCTGCCTCACAGGGTATGTGGTGAATGTGGATATTATGATGGCAAACAGGTAGTTAAAGTAGAAGCTAAATAATAATATGTCATTAAAGCAGCAGGAGTAATCTTGCTGCTTTTTGATTTTTGCCCGGGTATTATAAATGAAGCTTAAACAGGAAAGCATAATTGTCGTATAAAAAGTAAAAGGTATTCAGGTAAAAGAACTCGGTAATTAATGAATTATGTTCTGAGAACGGGTGAGAGGGTGTTTTTTCCTTGAGCAATAAGAAAATAAAGATATGTATGGTTCAGCCGGAAAGCATAGCCGAGGAGGCTGGTATTGAAGCTGGAGACAGGCTGCTGTCCATCAATGAAAAAACTATAAAGGATATATTTGATTATAGATATTATCAGGCTTCTGAGGAACTGCTTCTGGAGATAGAAAAGCCTGATGGCGAGATATGGGAAATAGAAGTAGAAAAGGACGAAAATGAGGAATTGGGCCTTGAATTTGAAGACTCTCTGATTGACGGTGCCAAAAGCTGTACCAACAAGTGTATTTTTTGTTTTATTGACCAACTTCCCAAAGGGATGCGCGAAACTGTATATTTTAAGGATGATGATTCCAGACTCTCATTTCTTACCGGAAATTATGTAACCCTCACAAACATAAAAAATGAAGAACTCAAGAGGATAATTCATTATAGAATGTCGCCTATAAATGTATCTGTTCACACAACAAACCCTGATTTAAGGAAATTAATGCTGGGTAACAGATTTGCAGGGGATGTTCTGAATAAAATCAAAATGTTAACTGACAATGGCATAGAAGTTAACTGTCAAATTGTTTTATGCAGGGATATTAATGACAAGGATGAACTGGACAGAACAATAGGTGATCTGGCCGAATTTGCACCGGGTGTAAGCAGCGTATCAATAGTTCCGGTAGGAATCAGCAGACACAGAGAAAATCTATTTGAACTAATACCCTTTGATAAAGAAAGCAGCACCGAGGTTATTAAGCAGGTACATAACTGGCAGAACAAACTTCTTAAAGATAAGGGTTCACGTTTAATTTATCTTTCTGATGAATTCTATATTAATGCTGATGTAGATTTACCGAAATATAAGGATTATGAGGACTTCCCGCAAATTGAAAACGGGGTTGGAATGGTTGCATCCTTAAAAAAGGAAGTAATTGATACTTTAAAACACAAAAAAGGTACTTTACCTGGGAAAAGACATATAAGCATTGCAACAGGTAGACTTGTTAATAAAATTATAATAAAATTGGTAGAAGAAATAAAAACCAAATATGAGGGTCTTGAAGTTAATGTTTATGCTGTAGAAAATAATTTTTTTGGCCCGAATGTCACAGTCTGCGGTCTGCTTACCGGACAGGATATAGCTGAGCAGCTGAATGGGAAGGAACTGGGGCAGGAGCTGTTAATCAGCAGAAGCATGCTCAGAGCCGGAGAGCATGTACTTCTGGATGATTATACCGTTGAACAGCTTGAAGACGGACTTAAGGTAAAAATACGTATAGTTGACAGCAGTGGAGAAGACTTTGTTAATGCATTAATTGGAAAATGAAGCTAATAATATATAATCAGCGGAATGTATTGGTTATAAAAGTTCCGCTGATAGTATAGTCTCCGGCGGAGGTGCACCATTTCGCAAGGTAAATTATTTGATTTGCGGATACGAAAATTGAGGCACAAGTATACCGGGGCATACTTGAATTTTAGTTTGAATTTATATTATTGGTTTTAAATATAACGTTTTTAAAAAAGACGCGGAGGTGTAAGGATTGGGTAAACCCATAGTAGCAGTTGTCGGTAGGCCTAATGTTGGGAAATCAACATTTTTCAACTATCTGGCAGGAAGTAGAATATCTATTGTAGAAGATACTCCTGGTGTAACCAGAGATAGAATATATACTGAGATTGAATGGAGAAGCAAAAAATTTACCTTAATAGATACAGGGGGAATTGAACCCTATTCGGAAGATATTATAATGCAGCAAATGAAGCGTCAGGCTGAGATTGCAATAGAAACTGCAGACGTAATAATCTTCATGGTAGATGCTAAAGATGGAATGACTGCAACCGATAAAGAGGTTGCAACCATGCTCAGAAAGGCTAAAAAACCTGTAATACTCACTGTTAACAAGGTTGACAGAGTTGGTGACCCGCCGCCTGAAATATACGAATTTTATAATCTGGGTATGGGAGATATGGTAGTAATTTCTTCAGTGCACGGTTTGGGCATGGGAGATCTGTTGGATGCCGTATTTGAACATTTTCCCCAGGATATTGACACTGAAGAGGACGAGGATGTTATTAAGGTAGCGGTTGTAGGTAAACCAAATGCAGGTAAATCTTCCTTAATTAATGCAATATTAGGTGAGGAACGGGTTATAGTGAGCAATATACCCGGAACTACACGGGATGCAATTGATACCCATGTTGAGAATAACGGTCAGAAATATACTTTTATTGATACTGCAGGTATCAGAAAAAGAGCGAAAATTAATGAAAGTATTGAAAAGTACAGTACTATCAGGTCATGGACTGCCATTGAAAGAGCGGATGTCTGTCTTATAATGATAGATGCTGAGGACGGTGTTACCGAACAGGATACCAAAATTGCCGGTTACGCACACCAACAGGGAAAAGCTTCTATAATAGTAATAAACAAGTGGGATTTAATTGAAAAGGAAACAGGTACACTGGAGGAATACAGAAAACAGGTTCACGAGAAGCTGGGTTTTATGACATATGCACCTGTGCTCTTTATTTCTGCAAAAACAGGACAAAGAGTTAACAAGGTATATGAGCTTATTAAATTTGTTGCAGACCAGGCTGCCTTCAGAATCTCTACGGGTATGCTGAATGATTTGATTAATGAAGCTATTGCAATGGTACAGCCTCCTTCGGATAAAGGAAAGAGACTGAAGATTTACTATATGACTCAGGCAGGAGTCAAGCCCCCGTCCTTTGTTGTTTTTGTAAATGACCTGGAGCTGTTCCACTATTCATATGAGCGTTATCTGGAGAATCAACTGAGGAAGAACTTCGGCTTTGAAGGTACACCTATCAGATTTATTCACAGGCAGCGTGACAAGGATGAATAAAGTGTATGGTCTTCAGTATGATGTCGCTGGAGAAGAGGGCAGCTGCCGTAAAGCGGAAGTGAGAAGTTAGAAGCTGGAAGTCAGCTGACAGTAACAGAGCCATTAGGGCGGAAACGGTGGATTTATATGGGAGTTTTTATTTTAAAATTAATAATAGTCATAGTAATAGGATATCTCCTTGGAAGCTTGAATACCTCCATAATCGTCGGGAAATTATATGGTACAGATATAAGAAAGCATGGCAGCGGAAATGCGGGTATGACCAATACCCTCAGGACCCTGGGTAAGGCTGCTGCTGTTATGGTGATTGTCGGAGATGTTCTAAAAGGAGTTTTATCTTATATAATTGGTAATGTAGTATTCAGTACAATGCCTGAGGTTGTAATGATCAATATTGTTAATGTTGGTGGAATGGCTGCCGGTATAGCTGCTATTGCCGGACATAACTGGCCGGTTTATTTCGGATTTAAAGGCGGGAAAGGTATACTTACTTCAATTTCAGTTGTAATGATGATGGATTGGAAACTCGGTCTGATTCTGCTTGGAATATTTGTTATTATTGTAGCTATAACAAGATATGTCTCTCTCGGGTCAATATTAGCTTCGATAGCGTTTCCTGTTGCCGCCTTTATAAAAGGAAACGGACCGGTATTTATAATTTTTTCTGCTGTTTTAGCTGTTCTGGCAGTTGTCAGACATAGTGCAAACATAAAGAGATTACTCAGCGGTACTGAAGCAAAGTTGGGCCAAAAAAAGAAAGCAAACGGTTAATAGTTAATTAATAAGAATAGGATCATTCAATAATATCAGGAGGGGAATATGAATAGAGATGTTGCAGTTGTCGGAGCTGGAAGTATGGGTACAGCAATGGCAGTTCTTTTATCAAAGAACGGTAATAATGTAAAACTGTGGTCACCCATGAAAGATGAAATTAATATGCTTAAGGCGAATAGGGAGCATGTGGCCAGATTACCCGGAGTTAAGGTGCCGGATAGTGTTGAGTTTACTACCGATATAGAAATTGCTGTAAAGGGTGCCGACGTAGTAGTGCTTGCAGTTCCTTCTCAAACTACAAGACAGAATTGCAGGACTTTGGCCGGTTTAATACCAAAGGGCACTGTTGTTGTAACCTGTTCCAAGGGCATAGAGGACGGCACCTGCAAGCTGCTTTCGGAAATAATGCATGAGGAACTTCCAAACAACGATATAGCTGTTTTATCCGGCCCAAGCCACGCGGAGGAAATCGGGAGAGATATACCCACCACAGTTGTTGCTGCATCGGATAAACTTGAAATTGCTAAATTTCTGCAGGATTTATTTATGACACCTAATTTCAGAGTTTATACAAACACAGATGTAATCGGAGTAGAGCTTGGCGGAGCACTTAAAAATATTATTGCTTTATGTGCCGGTATTTCAGACGGCTTGGGCTTTGGAGACAATACTAAAGCTGCTCTTATGACCAGAGGTATTGCCGAGATTTCAAGACTTGGGGTTGCCATGGGCGGAAATGCCGATACTTTCTCCGGACTTACAGGTGTAGGTGATCTTATAGTAACCTGTACAAGTATGCACAGCAGAAACAGGAGAGCCGGCATACTGATAGGACAGGGCAAATCGGTTCAGGAGGCTCTGGATGAAGTGAATATGGTAGTTGAAGGTGTGGCTACTACAAAGCCTGCTTATGAACTTGCCAGGAAACTGGGCGTATCCATGCCTATTACAAATGAAGCTTATAGCATATTATTTGAAGGCAAGGATCCCAGATATGCAGTTGGAGATCTGATGACAAGAGACAAGAAAACTGAGATGTAGGAACTGAATTGAATAAGATGTAGCGAATATAGAAAACCAGGCCGGCATATGATATGCCGGCCTTAATTGTTAATTTAGTTTATAGGTTTTTGTGCCACAATAAGGAATCTGTGTTCCATACTTTCAATGTAGCCCTGTCTTTCAAGGTCAGCCTGAAGTTTGCATAATTTCTCGAAACTGCTTTCTACAGAAAAACCTGGGAATTCCCATTCAATAATTTTAGCAAAATAGACCAGTGCACCTATATCGAGAAATTTCAGCTTTGGAAAGAATTCATCAGCTTTAATTATTGTAAAACATTGACTGACGAATAAGGCAGAATTCTTTTTAAGATTGTGCTCAGAGTCGACTATTTCCTTAAAATCATCCAGTATGAAATGTCCAAGTTTTTTGTTATTAAGACCGCCAACCTGCTGTGTAATAAACAATCCCCCCGGCTTGAGCAAACGGTATACTTCATACACATTATAGGACTCATGACGGTTAAGGATTACATCAAACTTACTTGCTTCAAATGGGATTGCCGCATCATCAAAAACCTGCCTTACATCAATTCCAAGAGGAACCAGTTTTTTATTACACAGTTCATAGTTTGGAGGATATGCCTCAGTGGCACAGGTATTGGCATACGGATGTTTTAAGGACAGGAGGTATTCTCCGCCTCCGGTACCCATATCCAATATTTTTTGCTCAGGTTTCAGATAGCTGCGTACAATCTGATCATAACTCCAGGGCAGCGGTTCTTAAATTGTTCTCTCATTAATGTAAGAAAAATCCCAACCCGAAAAACTTCTCTTTTCCTCATTAAGCCAGAAATTCTTTAATTCTGTCAAATTCATATAATAAAACCCCTTTTCAGAATTTAATTCAGCGGTCAGGCATTATACCTGAATAGCTTCCGAAAGGAAGCTATTGACTTTTTAAAAGCGCTGCAGGTAACTGACAACATATTTTCACATCCCGGTACAATCTGCCATCAGATTAAAATAACTGCACCGGGTAGTTAAATCGGATTATATTCACAGGTTCCACTCCTTATGGTAACTTCTTTTCCTAAATTCAACCTGAAATAATTATACATTAATTTTTTATGGAAATATTTTTTTTGTAATAATAACTGTTTTCGGACATATATTTAATATTGAAAGAGACATCGTACATAGTCCTATTTGGGCATGTAGCAATATAGGGGAGGGTTCTAAGCGTGGAAAAATACAATATTTACCAGCAAATAGCTGAGAGAACTCAAGGGGATATTTATATAGGTATAGTGGGACCTGTAAGAAGCGGAAAATCAACTTTTATCAAGAGATTTATGGATCTGTTGGTTATTCCGAATATAGAGAACACTTACCAGAAGGAAAGGGCAATAGATGAGCTTCCACAAAGTGCGTCGGGAAGAACCATAATGACCACTGAACCTAAATTCATCCCCAATGAGGCAGTAGAAATAGTCATTGACGACAATGTACAGCTTAAAGTAAGAATGATTGATTGTGTCGGGTACATGGTAAGGGGGGCTATGGGCCACCTCGAAAACAATGCTCCGAGAATGGTATCAACACCATGGTATGAGTATCAGATTCCTTTTGAAGAGGCTGCCGAGCTTGGAACAAAAAAGGTAATTAATGAGCATTCAACAATAGGTATTGTAATTACTACCGATGGAAGTATTTCCGACATTCCCAGAGAAGATTACATAGATGCCGAGAGACGGGTTATTTCAGAACTTAGGGCCATCAATAAACCTTTTGTAGTTATAATTAATACCACCAGACCGAGAGATCCTGAAACTGTCAGATTGCGTGACGAATTGGAACAAAAATATGGTGTAACGGTTATTGCAATGGATTGTCTGCAGATGAGAATCGATGATATTGATTCGGTAATGGAAAAAATTCTTCATGAATTCCCTATATTTGAAATCGGTATCAATTTTCCAAGATGGGTTGAAGCATTGGAGGATTCACATTGGCTTAAAGCAAGCATGATAGACTCTATAAGGGAAACCTTTAAATCCGCCGGAAGAATAAGAGATATCAAACTGGCTATGCCTGCCTTTGAAAATTATGAATTTATAAAGAGGTCAGCTATTGACAAGGTAAGTCTCGGAGAGGGTTCAGTACTTGTAGATATATCAACAACAGATGGCTTACTCTATAGAATACTGAGTGAAGAATCGGGTATGGAAATTGAGGGTGAGCATAAGTTAATTAGCCTGATCAAGGATCTGGCCAGGATTAAAAAGGAATATGACAGGGTTGAATATGCACTTCATGAAGTCAAGGTTAAGGGCTATGGAATGGTTTCCCCTCAGATGGAAGAACTTACACTGGAAGAACCGGAAATTATCAAGCAGGGCAACAAATTTGGAGTTAAATTAAGAGCCAGTGCTCCATCAATTCATATGATCCGTGCCGATATTGAAACTGAAATAGCTCCTTTGGTAGGGACTGAAAAGCAGTCTGAGGAACTTGTTACATACTTGCTGAGAGAATTTGAAAATGATACCGCAAGGCTCTGGGAATCAAACATATTTGGTAAATCTCTCCATGAGCTTGTGAATGAAGGACTGCAGAATAAACTGTTCAGAATGCCTGAGGATGCACAACTCAAACTTCAGGAAACCTTGCAGAAAATAATCAATGAAGGCAGTGGTGGCCTGATCTGCATAATATTGTAGTTCAATTATGGATGAGAAATCATCCTAGATAAGGCGCCCAAAACGGGTGCAGTACAGCCTGACTCGGTTTGGTTCACCCGGTTTGGCTGTATACTTAAAATGGAATTCATGAAAAAGGGGAGGGATGCCCAAGCATCCTTCCCCTTTTTCATGACGGTATCCAAAACCGTTTTTTTGTGTTATACATTTTTAATAGAAAGTTAGGCTTCTGTTCTGAGGCGGTTTTCAAGAATAAATCTTTTTAACGGCACGTACAACAGGCTTAACAGGATTGCTGAAATAACAAATTCCGGCAGCATGTAGCTGGCGTTGTATACTAAGGAATAAAGGTAAACATTTTGGCCTTCAGGTGTTGTAGAAGCCCAAACAATAAAGCCTGAAGCAAAGTGGAACATAAATCTCGCAAACATGGCGATGAAAGTACTCACCAAATTTGTAGCGAGATTTTTTTTAAACAAGCCTGCAAGCCCGATACTTGCAAATGGTAAAAGATAATCAAGTAAAATACTTAAGGGATGGTATGAATATTTTGGTCCCAGAAGGAACTGTAATATTCCAAAAACCAAGCCAGCCAGCAGGCCGGGCTTGCTTCCCCATCTGATTGCAAATATTACAATCGGTATCATACTCCCTGCAGTTACAGACCCTCCATATGGAGATTCATAAACCTTAAAATAACTTAAAACTTGTGCTAAGGCAATCATTATGCCCGCCTCGACCACCATTCTGGTAGACATTTTTTTCATAGAAACTCCTCCTTAAGATAACAAAGCGGCAAAGCCACTTTTGTTTGCGCATATGCCTTTCCTTGAGTACATGTATTTTAGTTTTACATTGGCCAAGAAAATTTGGCACGCGCATAAATTCAAAGTTTTATTGTCCTGGAATGTTTTATATTATCCATGCAGCAGATGGTTTAGGGTAATTCAAGCTTTAATCAGGGATTAAATATATAGTTTTCCGGACAATAAAAAATGCCATACCTGTTTGGAAAAATGCAGCATGACAATAAGCTTTCCTACGCTGGCATTACCCAGATCAGGTACAAGGAATGTTATACATTCCTAAGGGTTTAAAGTAAAACATACTTATTCTCAGCCGAATGAATTTTCAGCTCCCCGAAGGCAGATCAAAACCTATATACTGATATAGACTATTTTCTGCCTCTCATTATTAAATTTTATGGATAATTATTCATATCCACAGCTATTATATCAAACAGTTAAATTAATATCAATGTAAAAATACCATAATTAAGGGATCTTTACCGATCAAATTAATAAAAGGTTTGAAATTATGGAGATAAATTTTGTATTTACCATTATAATTATACATTGGAAGAAAATTATAGAAATAATCGAACAAATGTTTGCATTCTTTTATTAATTTGATATAATATTAATGTTTAATTGATGCAGGATATTATTTAATCATGCCTGAAATTTAAAATCAAAGTGATGTTAAAGTGATATTTAGAAAAGGTGTAAATATGATAAGAGACAATATATTTATTAAAGGTGCCCGTGAGCACAATCTGAAGAATGTTGATATTGAAATACCCAGAGACAAATTTGTTGTTATTACAGGCCTGAGCGGATCGGGCAAATCCTCGTTAGCCTTTGATACAATTTACGCTGAGGGACAGAGGCGATATGTGGAATCTTTATCCTCATATGCAAGACAGTTCTTAGGACAGATGGAAAAGCCAGACGTTGATTACATAGACGGATTATCTCCAGCTATATCCATTGATCAGAAGACGACCAGCAGAAATCCACGGTCTACCGTTGGAACCGTAACAGAGATTCATGACTATCTCAGACTTTTATATGCCAGGATCGGTATTCCTCACTGTCCTAAATGCGGAAAAGAGATATCACAGCAAACAGTAGATCAAATGGTAGATCAGATTCTTTCCTTTGAAGAGGGAACAAGGATTCAATTGCTTGCACCCGTAGTAAGAGGCCGTAAGGGAGAGTATCACAAGCTTATTGAGGATGCTAAAAAAGGTGGTTTTGTCAGGATCAGAGTTGATGGACAGGTATTGGATATCAATGATGAGATTACCATGGATAAAAATAAAAAACATAATATCGAAATAGTAGTGGACAGGCTTATAATCCGTGAGGATATACAGAAAAGGCTTTCTGATTCTCTTGAAACAGTACTTCATTTGAGCGGTGGCATAGCAATAATTGATTTGGTAGGAAAGGAAGAAATTCTATTCAGTCAGAACTTTGCTTGCAGTGATTGTGGTATAAGCATTGAAGAACTTACTCCGAGAATGTTTTCATTTAATAACCCTTTTGGCGCTTGTCCCACCTGTACAGGTCTGGGAAACCTGCTGAAGGTTGACCCGGATCTTATTATTCCTGACAGATCCCGGTCTTTGGAAGACGGAGCAATTACTGTTTCGGGCTGGAATGTTGAAAGTGAAGATGCCTATACCAGGATGATATTCAATGCTATGGCAAAGCACTACAAGTTTAAATTAAGCACTCCTATCCACAAGCTGCCGGCTGAAGTGCTTGATATTATACTCTATGGAACAAAGGGTGAAAAAATAAAAGTAGAGTATGAGAGGGAGTACGGCAGCGGCTCATATATGGCTGCCTTTGAAGGTGTAGTCAATGTTGTTGAGCGGCGTTACAAAGAGACCCAATCCGAAGGTATGAAGCAGTATTATGAGCAGTTTATGAGCAATACACCCTGTCCTGACTGTAACGGAGCCAGATTAAAACCAGAGAGCCTTGCGGTAACAGTTGGAGATAAGAATATACATGAGCTGTCCGCCATGTCAGTAGCAGATACCAAGGATTTTTTCCTGGATGTAAACCTGACCGACAGGCAGAAGATGATAGCAAACCAGATATTAAAAGAAATAAATGCCAGAATAGGTTTTCTTGTGGATGTAGGGCTTGATTATCTTACACTTTCGAGGGGTGCAGGAACCCTTTCCGGAGGTGAAGCCCAGAGAATCAGGCTTGCAACACAGATTGGCTCCGGCTTGATGGGAGTATTATATATACTTGATGAACCAAGTATAGGGCTGCACCAGAGAGATAATGACAGACTGCTGAAAACACTTAACCGCCTTCGAAATCTGGGGAATACTCTGATTGTGGTTGAGCATGACGAAGATACCATGCATGCCGCTGACTACATTATTGATATGGGACCGGGAGCAGGTATTCATGGCGGGCATGTTGTGGCAGAAGGAACGCTGGAAGATATACTTCAGTGCGAGGAGTCCCTCACGGGTCAGTACCTCAGCGGCAAAAAGAGGATCGAGGTACCTAAGAAGCGCAGAAAACCAAACGGTAAGTGGCTTGAGATAGTTGGAGCAAAAGAGAATAATCTTAAGAACGTAAATGCTAAGATACCTCTTGGAGTTTTAACCTCCATAACAGGCGTATCAGGTTCCGGCAAAAGCTCTTTAATTAATCAGATACTGTATAATAGTCTGGCAAGCAAGCTGAACAGAGCAAAAACAAGGCCGGGTGAGCATGATGATATCAAGGGGATAGAGCATCTTGATAAAGTTATCAACATAGATCAGTCACCTATCGGCAGAACGCCAAGATCAAATCCTGCAACCTATACAGGTGTGTTTGATCTGATCAGAGAGGTTTACGCCGCTACAACCGAGGCTAAAATGAAGGGCTATAAAAACGGCAGGTTCAGTTTCAATGTCAAGGGAGGCAGATGTGAAGCCTGCAGCGGCGATGGTATAATTAAAATTGAAATGCATTTCCTTCCTGATATATATGTACCTTGTGAAGTATGCAAGGGGAAACGTTACAACAGGGAGACCCTGGAAGTCAAGTACAAGGGTAAAAGCATAGCTGATGTACTTGATATGACCGTTGAAGATGCTCTTGAATTCTTTAAAAACATACCGAAGATTCAGAGAAAGCTGCAGACCCTTTATGATGTGGGTTTAGGCTATGTCAAGGTTGGACAGCCGTCAACCCAGTTATCTGGAGGAGAAGCTCAAAGAGTCAAGCTTGCCACAGAGTTATCCAAGAGAAGTACGGGAAGTACGCTTTATATTCTGGACGAGCCTACAACAGGATTGCACGTAGCCGATGTACACAAGCTCATTGATATACTCCAGAGACTTGTTGATGCAGGGAACTCCATTGTGGTTATTGAACACAACCTTGACGTGATAAAAACTTCGGATTATATATTGGATTTAGGGCCGGAGGGCGGAAACAAGGGCGGAACTATTATTGCCCAGGGTACACCTGAGGAAGTAGCAAAGGTTGAAGGTTCCTATACAGGAAATTATCTCAATAAATTGTTGAATATTAAAAAAAATAAGAAATAAATTAACAAAGTTCCTATAAAATAATAAACTTATAGGAACTTTATTTGTATGGATTAAGTAAAATTTTTTTAAATATAATAATATAGAGGGTTTGTTAATTCTGTGTTAAGTTTATTGTAAATTAGTTAACAATACTATATAATGGTATCGGTAAATTGTTATATTTTGTCGAAAGAAGGTACTTCAAATGTTTAGAATTACAGCTAAGGAAGAAATGTTTTTTGACTATTTTATTGAAACCTGTGAAATCATATGTAAGGCTGCAAACCTACTGGATGATTTGACAAACAATTATGTTAATGTCAACGAAAAGATTATGAGCATTGAAGAAGCGGAACATGCTTGTGACAACAGTGTGCATAAGATTCTGAATGAACTTAACAAATCCTTCATTACCCCCATTGACAGGGAAGATATTTTTACCATTGCAAAAGAACTTGATAACATTACAGATGATATTGAAAGTGCAGCTCACCGCTTCAGTATGTTCAATGTAAAAGAAGTAAGGCCTGAGGCTTTGACACTTACAAATTTAATTGTAAGAGCAACAGATGAGCTCAGAAATGTAATGATAGAAGTTAAAAATATGAAAAAGAGCAAACAGCTTCAAAACAAAATTATTGAGGTTAATAATGTTGAAGATGAAGCAGATACAATTTTCAGAGATGCTATGGCTAATCTGTTTACATCTGAAACAGACGCAGTTGAGGTTATCAAATGGAAAGCAATATTTGAATTGCTGGAAAATACAATTGATGCCTGCGAGGATGTTGCAAATATCGTAGAAGGGGTTGTTATGAAAAATGCTTAGTGTTTCATTGGTATGTGTTGTTATACTGGCACTAGGATTTGACTTTATAAACGGCTTTCACGATACTGCAAATTCTATAGCTACATCTGTTTCTACAAGAGTTTTGTCACCAAGGCAGGCTATTTTGATGTCTGCTGTCTTAAATTTTGTTGGTGCACTAATGAGCAGCAAGGTTGCTAAAACCATCTCAAGTGGTCTGGTAGATGGTGAAATGATAAAGGTTCAGTATGTAATAATAGCGACTTTAATAGCGGCTATTATTTGGGATCTTATTACCTGGTATTTTGGGATACCAAGCAGTTCTTCACATGCACTTATAGGAGCACTTATAGGCGCTTCAATTGCCTACTCAGGTGGTCTTAGTATTGTAAAATGGCAGGGTGTATGGCAAAAGGTTATTTTACCCTTAATAACTTCACCTTTTATTGGTTTCTTTATGGGCTTCCTTTTCATGACCATACTTTACAAATTACTCCGTAACTTTACTCCAAGATTTATTAACAAGTGGTTTTCAAAATTACAGATTGTGTCTGCGGCATTTATGGCGTATTCACATGGTAACAATGATGCTCAGAAGTCCATGGGTATTATAACACTGGCTTTGGTGGGTGCCGGATTAAATGGCGGACATACCGATGTTCAGCCGTGGGTTATGTTAGCATGCGCAGTATCAATGGCTTTGGGAACTTCCATCGGTGGCTGGAAAATCATAAAGACTATGGGTGTTAACATGATCAGGCTTCAGCCAATAGGCGGATTTGCTGCTGAAACAGGTGCAGCAATTGTTATTGAAACAATGACGCATTTTGGAGCACCTGTTAGTACAACTCACGTAATATCAACCTCAATAATGGGTGTTGGTGCGTCAAAGAGATTATCGGCAGTTAAATGGGCTCTTGCAAGAAATATTGTCTGGGCCTGGGTAATAACTATCCCTATTACTGCGTTAATGGGAGCCTTTATTACAACTATTTTTAAAATATTTGCATAAGTATTTTACAGTTAGTACTTATTTTTATAAAGAAATTATCAATTCAGAAGTGACAGATTAAACCTGGTTTAGTTTGTCACTTCTTTTAGCATCAAAAAGTAATAAATTGTGGTTTATTACTTTTTCAATTTAGTCACAGATTGTTTACATATTGGCATTAAAAAAACAGGTATAAAGCCGTATACCTTTGATATAGCTATTATAGCCGTGGTTTTGAAATCTGTTTGAGCATTAGCAGCCTAAAAAACGTAATAGTAGCTAAAACAAGTGCAAATAGGTTAGACCTGCGAATTTACTTGTGTTATACTATTAAAAACTACAGAATTACGCTGGAACTCAGTAAATCCTAATTCCATATATTATCATTGGCTAAACTTTGTAATACTGTATAGTCGTCAATCGGAATACGCAAAGTATTACAAGCCTCTGTACTTTCTTACTAAATTTTTTCACGGCAGATATGTGAGTTAATATTTATAGGGTACCGGAACATTATAATTTTAAAAACTTATAGACATTTATGGAAATAATATAGTATATATGTATATATAAACAGCTTTAGTAAAGCGGATAATCGGGATTATTTATACTTATCTCCTGCAAATCAGGGTAAATGGTTAATATCGAAAAACTATATTAAACTCCTTACAGTAGTTAAATAATTCGAAAAAGTGGTATGAATTAATATAAGGAAGATAAGACTTAAAAGGTATATCATTCGGAGGTCAAAAATGACCTCGGCAACAACACAAGGCTAGAATATCATAAGAGATTTGGAGGTCAAAAATGATAAAATGCTCAATTTGTAATAAAAATATAGCAGTAGTTTTTGTAACAAAATTCGTGGATGGAAGGCAGATTCAGGAGGGCTTATGTGTAAGTTGTGCAAGAAAGCAGAATTTACAGCCTATTGATCAACTTTTATCTCAAACAGGCATGACAGAGGATGAGCTGGACAATATCAGCAAGCAGGTCGGTGATATGCTTGATGATATAGAGGGTTCGGACATAATGGAGGCCATACAGGCTGACCCCGGTGATGTAAATCAGTCAAATCCGTTTTTCGGGATGTTGAATAAAGCCTTTCCAAAGGCAAACAGCAGTCAGGAAGCAGATGTTCCTGTTGCAAATAATCAGGATAAAGATGCAGCCGATGAAAAGGAAGGCAAAAACTCAACCAAAACCAAAGTTCAGGATAAGAAAGTCAATAGAAAAAAGAAGTATCTGGATATGTATGGTACAAACCTGATTGACAAGGCCAAAGAAGGTGGCATTGATAAGGTTATTGGCAGAAACAAGGAAATAGACAGAGTTATTCAGATTCTGAACAGGAGAACTAAAAACAATCCTGTACTTATTGGTGAGCCGGGAGTAGGTAAAACTGCCATAGCAGAAGGTCTTGCTGTAAGAATTGCTGAAAAAAATGTACCTTTAAAGTTGTATAATGCAGAAGTCTATCTGTTGGATATGACCAGCGTAGTTGCAGGCACACAGTTCAGAGGCCAGTTTGAAAGCAGAATGAAGGGAATAATTGAAGAAGCAAAGTCTTTTGGAAATATAATTCTTGTAATAGATGAGCTTCATAATATTATGGGAGCCGGTGAAGCGGAGGGAGCCATGAATGCTGCCAACATACTGAAGCCTGCCCTCTCAAGAGGGGAAATTCAGGTTATTGGAGCTACAACTCTCAACGAGTACAGGAAGCATATCGAAAAGGATTCTGCGCTTGAAAGAAGATTTCAGCCGGTTATTGTTGACGAACCATCAATAGAAGAATCCATAGAGATATTAATGGGTATCAAGCATTATTATGAAGAATACCACAGGGTAAAGATCAGCGATGAATTAATTAAGATAGCTGTAAATTATTCTGAGAGATATATTACCGACCGACTCTTACCTGATAAGGCAATAGATGTAATTGATGAAGCTGGTTCAAGGGCCAACTTAAGAAATACTAAACTTGCTGAACTCCAGTCCTATAAGGATGAACTGAGAAAAGTACAGGAAGAAAAGGAAACTGCAGTATCGGCAGATTCCATTGAAGATTATCAGAAAGCTGCCGATTTGAAGGTGTATGAATGCAAGCTCACAGGCTTGATTAAAGATATTGAAGATACCAGTAAGGACGTTGAACTGACCGTAGAAGATATTGCAAGTGTTATAGAAGCCTGGACTAAAATACCTATTCAAAGGCTTAGTGAAGAGGAATCACAAAAGCTTATTAATCTTGAGAACCGCTTGCATAAACGTGTTATAGGTCAAAGTAAAGCAGTTGAAGGAGTAGCAAAAGCTATCAGAAGAAGCCGCTCAGGCTTTAAAAAGAAGAAAAAACCGGCTTCCTTCATATTTGTGGGACCTACCGGTGTTGGTAAGACTGAATTGGTTAGGGCTTTGGCTGTAGAATTATTTGAAAGTGAAGAGGCTCTTATAAGACTTGATATGTCCGAATACATGGAGAAACATACAGTATCAAAGCTTATTGGTTCACCTCCAGGTTATGTAGGGTATGACGATGCAGGACAGCTTACTGAAAAGGTTAGAAGAAAACCTTATTCGGTAATATTAATGGATGAAATTGAAAAAGCACATCCCGATGTGTTCAATATGCTGCTTCAGATTCTTGAAGATGGCAGGCTGACCGACAGTCATGGAAGAACAGTTAGTTTTGAAAATACTATTATAATTATGACTTCAAATGCCGGAACCAACTTCAAGTCAAGCGGAATAGGTTTCTCCAACAATGCATATTCGACCCTGGAAAGCAAGGTAAAAGATGTTATCAAGGAAACCTTCAGACCTGAATTCCTTAATAGGATTGATGAAGTAATTGTATTTACAGAGCTGAACAATGACGAACTCAAGCAGATCGTTGAACTTATGCTCCAGGAAGTTTATACTGAGGCAAGAGAAAAGGACATCAGGATAAATGTATCAGATAAGGTAAAGGAATTCATCCTTGAGAAGGGTTATGATATTAAATTTGGAGCAAGACCACTAAGACGTGCAATCCAGAATTATATCGAAGACAGGCTTTCAGAGGAGTATCTCAAAGGAGCCATAAAAGAGGGTTCACTTGTTGGAGTCGATATAAATGAGGATAAGGAAATAATATTATCTGTTGTTTAATATTTTAAAAGATTAAAAACAGACTCAATAAAAGTTAAAATGGGGCCGTCGCAATAGTTATGAAAGATAATTGTGTACGGCTCCTTTTTCGTCTTGAAAATAGCCTGTTTCAAGTTACACTTGTGGATAATTTTA
>JAQSXC010000023.1 GCA_029266335.1 Eubacterium sp.
AATTTTTTCCGACTGTTTTTTCGTGTACTAACTTGTATAGAAATTATTTTGCAAGATCATTTAAAACCTTTTTCAGCAATGCAGTATCCTCTATGGTACACTGGAATACTTCTCCTATTTTTCGCGGAAGTACAAACTTTAACTTGTTGTCTTTAACTTTTTTATCATAGAATATCTGCTCATAAACTTTTTCAACATCCATACCCGGAAGAGATACAGGAAGCTCCAGCTTAACAAGTATCGCCTTAACCTGTTCAATGACAGCCTCAGATAAAACCTCCATATAAAATGCCATCCTGAATGCTCCGACTATACCTATTGCAACGCATTCGCCATGAAGCAGCTGAAAATTCTGGGCAGTTTCAATTGCATGACCTATTGTGTGGCCTAAATTCAACACTGCCCTTAAATCATCTTCTCTTTCATCCTGCTCAACAACCTGACCCTTGATTGACACATTTTTTTTAGCCAGAAATTGAAGAACATGCTCGTCAAAGCTGAAGATTTTATGAGCATTATAATTTAAATACTCACAATATTCTTCGTCCATAATAAGGCCGTGTTTTATTACTTCAGCAAGGCCTGCCGACACTTCCCTTTTCGGCAGAGTCCGTATGGTGTTGACATTAATAAAAACCAGCTTTGGTTGATAGAAGGCTCCTATTGCATTTTTGTGACCCTCGAAATCAACTCCTGTTTTACCTCCGACACTGCTGTCTGCTTGGGATAACAGCGTTGTCGGTATCTGGACGAAATTGATTCCTCTCATGTAGGTAGCGGCGGCGAAGCCCGAGATATCTCCAACGACGCCTCCTCCCAGTGCTATGAGGGTACTGCTCCTATCCAGCTTGTATTCCACCAGCTTTTTATATATTCCGTGTACAGCGTCTAGGGTTTTGTGCTCTTCGCCCGGAACAAGTACATGCTTATATACTTCAAAACCGTTTTCTTCAAGCCTGTTGATGCATTCCTCAGAATAGAACCTGTCTACATTCTCATCAGTAACTAATATGACCCTCTTACCTGTCCTTAAGGACAAAACAGTCTTGCCAAGTTCATCGAAATTTGATGTGATACATATCGGATAGCTTCTATCCTTTAAATTTATAGTATGTCTAATCATTTTATCTCCCATTAAAATGCTGTGAATGCAGTGGTTAATGAAAAAAAACACCTGAGTTTTTGAACACGAAGAATTTCCATAAATATCATATTTTACTGCGCGTTCTTTTTATGACCCCAAACAGCTGCTTAATCAACAACCTCTGAACATCTCCTGCAAAGCGTAGGATGTTTATCATCCTTACCTACATATTCGCTGTACATCCAGCATCTTTCACATTTTTCACCCGGTGCCTGTTCAACAGCCACCTTTATTCCCGGCATTTCTTCACCGCCTGGCAGATCAGCAGGTGCTTCACCAAGTTTCCTGATATCAACCTCAGAAATAATGAATATGGTCACAAGTTCAGCTTCAAGACTCTTAATGAAATCATAATCCGCTCCATCGGCATAGATAGTAACCTTAGCGTTTAATGAGTGACCGATTGTCTTGTTTGCTCTTGATATTTCCAGTGACTTGGAAACATCCGAACGTAGAGCAAGTATCCTGTCCCATTTTTCAGCCAGAGCCGTGTCCATATATTTTTCATTTATTTCAGGCCAGCTGTTCAGCTGAACACTTTCAACATCGTCGGATGCTCTGTGAGGCATGAACTGCCAGATTTCCTCCGTAGTAAATGCAAGTACGGGAGTAAGCATTCTTACCAATGACTGGAGTATTTCATACATAACAGTCTGAGCTGCTCTTCTTTCCCTTGAATCAGCCTTTGAGGTATAAAGTCTGTCCTTAATTATATCCAGATAGAAGTTACTCATGTCAACAACACAGAAATTGTGTATTGCATGGAACATCATATGGAATTCGTAAGTGCTGTATGCTTCATTAACCTTTTTTATCAGATTGGTCATTTTATAAAGTGCCCATCTGTCAAGCTCGTTCATCTCACTGTAATCAACACTGTCAGTATCAGGGTTGAAGCCGTTGATATTACCCAGTATATATCTGGCAGTATTTCTGATCTTTCTATAAACCTCTGAAAGCTGCTTCAACAAGTCCTTGGAAATCTTTATATCTGTTGTATAATCCGAGGAAGCAACCCAAAGTCTTAATATATCTGCACCGTACTCCTTTATAACATCTGCGGGATCAATACCGTTACCCAGTGACTTTGACATCTTTCTCTTTTCTTCATCTATAACATAACCGTGAGTCAGAACTTTCTTGTAAGGAGCTCCGCCTCTGGTTGCAACAGATGTCAGAAGTGAAGACTGGAACCAGCCGCGGTGCTGATCGCTTCCCTCAAGATATAGGTCTGCAGGCGAGGCAAGCTCGTCTCTTGTTTCAAGAACTGCTGCGTGGCTGGAGCCGCTGTCGAACCAAACATCCATGATATCTGTTTCTTTGGTGAATTCACCATGTCCGCAGGAGCATTTGGTATCCTTTGGCAGAATTTCAGAAGCTTCAAGTGCATACCATGCATTTGAGCCCTTTGCTCTGAAGAGATCTGCAACAGCTTTTATGCTTTCATCGGTTATCAATTCCTTGCCGCAGTCCTTACAGTAGAATATTGGAATAGGTACTCCCCAGATTCTCTGCCTGGAAATACACCAGTCTCCTCTATCTCTAACCATGCTTGTAATTCTTTCCTGACCCCATTCAGGAACCCACTTAACAGTCTTTATTGCTTCCAGTGCATCCTCTCTGAAGTTGTCAATTGAAGCAAACCACTGTTCGGTAGCACGGAATATGATTGGATCCTTACATCTCCAGCAATGCGGATACTGATGGGATATTTTTTCAGAAGCCAGAAGTCTTCCATCCTGAGTCAGTCTCTCAATGATTGCAGCATTTGACTTTTGATAATACAAACCTGCAAAAGGACCTGCTTCCTTAGTGAGGTAGCCCTTACTGTCAACAGGAACTATTGTCGGTATTTTGTACTTCTGACAGACAATAAAGTCCTCTGCACCATGTCCAGGCGCAGTATGAACACAACCTGTACCGGCTTCCAGCGTTACGTGGTCCCCTACAATGACTAATGAATCCCTGTCTATAAAAGGATGCTTACACACTATTCCTTCAAGGTCTTTACCCTTGTATTTAGCAACAGTCTCGTATTCTGTGATACCTGCTGCCTTCAAAGTATTTTCAACCAGTTCGGTTGCAAAGATATAATATTCGCCATTTGCTTTAACTACAGAATACTCAAAGCCTTCATTCAGGCATATTGCAAGATTGGCAGGCAGCGTCCAGGTAGTTGTTGTCCATATGACAAAGTTAACCTTATCTTTGTCAACAACACCATTGAACAAGCCCTGGTCCTCCTTCACCTGGAATTTAACATAGATTGACAGGGTAGTATCATCTGCATATTCAATTTCGGCTTCGGCCAGCGCCGTTTCACAGTCAGGACACCAGTATACAGGCTTCAAACCTTTGTATATATGGCCTTTTTTACACATTTCGCCGAATACTTCTATCTGCTTAGCTTCAAACTCAGGCTTAAGGGTTACATATGGATTTTCCCAGTCAGCTCTTACTCCCAGACGTTTGAAGGCATTTCTCTGTATATCAAGGTACTTCATTGCAAAACCTTCACAGGCTTCTCTGAACACAACAGGTCCAACCTCGTGCCTTTTAAGACCAAGCTCCTTTATCGCTCTCTGCTCGATTGGCAGACCGTGGGTATCCCAGCCTGGGACATAAGGAGTGTAGTATCCCGCCATGCTGTGGTACTTTACAACGATATCCTTCAGTATCTTATTCAAGGAAGTACCCAGATGTATTCCGCCATTTGCATAAGGCGGGCCATCATGAAGAATAAAGGTTGGCTTTCCTTTTGCTTTTTCAAGCTGCTTATGGTAGATATCCATCTCTTCCCACTTATTCAGGAATTCTGGTTCCCTTTGAGGCAAATTTGCTCTCATAGGAAAATCTGTTTGCGGTAGATTCAAAGTCTTTCCGTAATCATCTGACATTTACAAAACCTCCATATAAAATATTAGTTGATAATTGATATAACCGTATTTCAAAACAATGACACAGGCGGCATAGCAGCTTTATTTGCGCTCGCCTTTCGCGTACAATAATAAAGCCCCGTTCCATATAGGGACGAGGCATTTTTCGCGGTACCACCCAATTTATTTTGTCACATGCTAATACTCTCTGGGCATTAAAAATTAAAACGTGACAATAATCACTTCGTTCTATAACGGCTCATCACCGGCACACCTTACTTCGGATATCAAAATCAGGAAAACTCTAAAAACTTTACCCTTTCTTGAAATCCCTTAACAATTCAGGCTGCAACTCATGGATGATTTTCAAAAACCTGTACCTGCGAACTTCCACCAAACGTCCACTCTCTGTTAGGCCGACTGTTTCCTACTCTTTCCAATCATCATATTTGAAATATTAAACTCTTAAGTCAACAGCAGAACCTTAACCGTTACTGATAATTGACTTTATAATTATAAATTATAATACATCAACACAATTTATTCGTCAAGGGTGCTCCACGGCTTTTCATATATTTTTGATATGACTGTATCATAGAAGCCGACTTTTTTGTATAAGCTAACAGCCTGGTTCGATTTTTCTGTGCTTAAATATATGTATTTCTTTTTCTTTCTTGCGGAATCTTTTATTTTATCCAAAAGCAAATTATTCTGAGAAACAACCACCTCCAATTTACTAAAAGCAGAGTCATCAAAATTTGTAATGTTATAATTCCAAAATAATATTATTATACATCGACAGATAAATTGTAACAGACCTGCCGCATATATAATATCCTGTAATATGATTAATTTGAAATGGTGGAAATTGCATGGATTATAATTCTCAGGATATTATAAACAAAATCCGTAATGGAGAATATAAACTAATCGGTTCGGGCTCCTGCAGAGTTGTGTTTGATTTAAATAACGGCTATGTAGTTAAGATTGCAAAGGATGTTCGAGGCATTGAGCAGAACAATAGCGAATACTCAATTTATAATTCACACAAATCGCATTTCTTTGCAGAGGTACCTTCTATTTCTGAAGATGGCAGGATGCTTATCATGTCAAAGGCAAAAAGAATAAAAAATATCCGAACCGTCTATTCATACTATAAGGTCAGGGGTATCGATTCACTGGTAAAGCTGGATAATCTTTCAGAGGATCTGTTAAATAATGATCTTGGAAGAGGAGACATCAGAAGACCATCAAGCTGGGGCTTTATTGACGGAGTTCCTGTCATAATTGACTATGGCCTTACACATAAAATATTTAAAAAATACTATAGAGGGAACCTTCTTATAAAAAAAAGATTTCCCCCTATAAAGTACTGGTAATTACATCTTGAGAGATTACGATTTCAGAGGGTTTTTCCTTATAATAAATAAGTACTGCTACAAACTAAAGCCAGTACTTATTTTAATTTTGCTGAAAATAAGTTGAAAACAATAGGAACAAAATTCTGCTTAAAACAAGCATGATTATGTTTATATAAAGCATGGTATCCTTTAAAGTCTAGCACTGATTCTCCAGGCACTTATCCAGTATTGTCATACCATTTCTTATCTGATCAATATTGGAGGAAGCAAAACTCAACCTAAGGTTTTTATCCTTGTTTTTATTATCAAGCTCATAAAACACCCCTGACGGGATAACAATAAGTCCATTGCTCCTGCAGAAATTGTAAAGGTTTAAGGCCGATATGCTTTGAGGCAGGCTGATCCAGAAATATAATCCTCCGTTTGGTTTGTGGAATTTTACCCGGTATTTTTCAAGTCTTTCAAGCTGCCCAAGCATAAATTCATACTTGCCTTTATATATTTCTTTCATATAGTTCAGGTGGTCCTCCCATTTACCCGTACGGAAATATTGATCCAGAGACCTTTGTATCAAGCCGGAAGATGAAATATCGCTTGTATGCTTGATTTTTGTAAAGTCTTTTATAAGTATGTCCGGTATGATCATACAACCTGTTCTTAAACCAGGCATCAGTATTTTTGAAAAACTTTTAAGGTATATTACAAATTTGTTTTCAGTATCCAGAGCCTTTAATGTCACCTGCTCCCTATTATTATAATTCAATTCGGACATGGTATCATCTTCAACTATATAAACATTATATTTAATAGCCAACTCAAGAATCTGTTTTAGTTTGGTATAGCTGTAGCATATAGTCGTAGGGTTCTGATAGCAGGTCATGAGGTAAATAAGCTTTGGTTTGCAGATTCGTATCTTTTTTTCCAGATCAACCATATCCAGGCCATCTTCCTCCAAATTAACTCCTACCACCCTTGCTCCCCTGGATTTAAAAACTGCCACTGCACCGTCGTATGTAGGATTTTCTGTAATAACGTAATCACCCGGATTTAATAATGCCTTTCCAATCAGATCTATGCCCTGCTGAGCCCCCGATACTATGAGCAGATTTTCTTCATCCTTTGCCCAAATATTATACGTTTTATTTAAATAATCAAGTATGGAGTTTCTCAGAGGCTTGAAACCATTGCTTTCCTGATATCCGAAAGCAAAGCCCTTATCCCTTTCCAGCACATCATTGATGCACTCCTTGAAGGCTTCTATGGGAAAAATTGATGGATGAGGTGTTGCACTTGCAAAATTAATTGCATCGGTATCGGTTGACATCCCCAGATCGCTGGAGGTTGGTGTCTCCTCTTTTTGTATTTTAATATTGGATATAAAGTAGCCGCTGCCCTTTTTGGCGGTGATATATTTATGGTTTTCAAGCTGCCTGTATGCATTTACAACGGTTATACTGTTGATGCTCAGAGTTTGGGACAGGTTCCTCACAGTTGGTAGCTTATCTCCTGTCTTTAATTCTCCACTCATGATTAAATACTTTATATGTTCAAACAGTTGCTGGTATTTAGGTTGTTTATCTTCATTGAATTGTATCGATACAATACTCATTTTGTCTCCAATCTTTTATTAACCATATTGACTATACGCATTATATATGTAAGAATATACAAAATTTTAAGGAAATAAAGCTTAATTGTTACGATACAATTTAGTATATAAAATTATTTCTTTATTGTAAAGGAGAATTATCATGACTGAAAGATATCAATTAAACAAAAACCTGGCTCAAATGTTAAAGGGCGGGGTAATAATGGACGTTGTAAACGCTAAAGAAGCTGAAATAGCACAAAAAGCAGGAGCTGTTGCCGTTATGGCACTTGAAAGAGTTCCCTCGGACATCAGAAAAACGGGTGGAGTTGCAAGAATGTCAGACCCTAAAATGATCAAGGAAATTCAAGGTGCTGTTTCCATACCTGTTATGGCTAAAGTCCGTATAGGTCATTTCGTGGAAGCTCAAGTACTTGAGTCGCTGTCTATCGACTACATAGATGAAAGTGAAGTTCTTACCCCTGCTGACGAAGATTTTCATATTGACAAACATACCTTCAATGTACCGTTTGTATGCGGCGCCAAAAACCTTGGTGAAGCTTTGAGAAGAATCGGCGAAGGCGCCTCCATGATCCGCACAAAAGGTGAAGCCGGCACGGGCAATGTAGTGGAAGCTGTCAGACATATGAGAACCGTCACCGCTGAAATAAGGAAGGTTCAAAGTGCCTCAAAGCAGGAACTCATGACAATTGCAAAAGAATATGGTGCACCATATGACCTCATAATGTATGTCCATGAAAACGGCAAGCTACCGGTAATCAACTTTGCAGCCGGCGGAATTGCCACACCTGCAGACGCGGCTCTAATGATGCAGTTGGGCTGCGATGGTGTATTTGTGGGTTCAGGCATCTTCAAATCCTCGGATCCTGAGAAGAGAGCCCGCGCAATAGTTAAAGCAACAACTTACTTCAATGATCCGGCTGTTATTGCTGAAGTTTCTGAGGAGCTGGGTACTGCAATGGATTCCATTGATGTAAGAGAACTTTCGGGAAACAGTCTTTATGCTTCAAGAGGCTGGTGATTAGCACATGGCCATTCACACCTTATGGGGCTCACAATAGGTGCGTATTAAATGTTTTTTCAGTGGGCTGGAAAGGGTAATGTTATATGAAGCAAATTGGAGTTCTGGGCCTTCAGGGTGCCGTACAGGAGCACCTTGACAAGCTGAGTCAGATTGATAATGTTGACGCCTTCAGTGCCAAATACAGAAGCGATATAGAAAATTGTGACGGCCTTATTATTCCCGGTGGTGAAAGCACGGCCATCGGCCGTCTTCTGGCTGATTTTAATCTTACACAGCCTCTGAAGGCCCGTATTGAAGCCGGGATGCCCGTATGGGGTACCTGTGCGGGGATGATAATACTTGCAAAAAATATTTCCAATGATGCCAGAAGACACCTTGAGGTTATGGATATCGAGGTCATGCGAAACGGATACGGAAGACAGCTTGACAGCTTTTTTACAAGTGTTTCGGTTCCACAGGTTTCTGATGCTGAGATACCTCTTGTGTTTATCCGTGCGCCATATGTGGTGGACGTTGCTCCTCAGGTCGAAGTGTTATTAAGGCTGGATGAACACATTGTAGCCTGCCGTCAGGACAACATGCTGGCAACGTCCTTTCATCCCGAGCTGACCAACGATCTGAGTTTTCACAGATACTTTGCAGAAATGATTAATAAATAGCACTTAATAAAACAAAGGAGCAGTAAAAAACAAATCAGTTAAATTAGTTTTTACTGCTCCCGGAAAATAATTTTGCAGATACTAGAGCAGCATTTCACCTATATCCTTCAAAATTTCTTCCACTGTCTCTTTATTTAAACTATAGTAAATTTTATTTGCTTCCTTCTCAATCTTTACAAGCCTCGCCTGAATCAATCCATTCATATGATAGGAAATTGTTGATGTTGATAAATTAAATGCGTTTGCTATTTCGAAGCCGTATGCAGGTTTACTCTTAATATATTTCAGTATTTCAAACTTGCTCTTGTCACTTAATAATTTTAAAGCATTGTTTAAATCTTCATTGTCCACCCTTGCCGGCTTACAGGTAAGGTTTGCATCCAGAATAATTCCAACATGTATAATATCAGCTTTTTTGTCATCATCCGCACTACTGCTTATAGTTATGGAATTGGGCCGGAATATGGCAGGAATCATAACATTCCCTGTCTCACTGAACTGCCATGTAATACTTGCATATTTCTGAAGCTCTTCAAGAAAATTATGATTATTTGTATAATCAACCCAGTAATCATAAAATTCTCCTTCCAGTATTTTAACCTCATCACTGCGCTCTTTTAACAGCTGAATGGTCCTATCAAAGATCAGGCAAAGTTCGTCAAGATGTTTGTCGTGTTCAAGGTAAGTCTGGACTATTTTCCATTTATCCTCAGAAGAAAAATCACCTTTATTCATGGACCGCATTAATTCTTCAAAGGAATCAATTGTCTTGTAATCGTCACTTTTGCCAAATGTATAGTGCTGTGATAATATATAATCAAAATCTCTTATAATCTCTACTTTACTTTTACTTCTAGCTGCTGTTTCATATTCGGTGAGTGAGTCATATTGAACCTCGGTGTATAATGGGAAGAGATAGCTTGAAAGTCCCATTCCTGATTTTCCGATTTCCTTAAAGTAATATTCCAGTTGAACTTTTTCAAACCTTATATTTTCTATTACATAATTATATATATTTAAAATATGCTGATATCTTTTGTTATACAGTTCAGCGCTGTATGTTATTTTTCTGCTTCCATCCTGCTTCATTTTTTCATACGAATCGGAGTTTACATAACTATACAATAGTGAGTTGGCCTCTTCGACGTAATTTATTTGTTTATTAACAGTAACCATCATTGCTTACTCCTCCGTATAACAAATTCAAACTACTAATATAATATCAGCATTTCATTTAAAACTAAAGCCAAAATTTCCTGTATGCCCTATTCAAATCTTACTTTTCTAAAATAGACAAAAAGAAAGAAAATTATTCCCAGCCCACTGATAACATAGAATATCTGTGAAATAGATATTATTTCAGTAAGAACACTTACGGCAAAGGATGCCAAAGGCATAGCGCCCACACAGCCCGCACTGAGTATGGCGCCAACTCTGGCCAGGTAATCAGTTTCTACCTGTTTCATGAATTGAACATTTAATGCCGACGTCAACAGTGATAAGGCAATTCCTGTTATTAATGATGAAGCAAAAGAAATTATGTAAATTAGAATATGCTGATTACTCAAGTATCCGCATAATACGAGCAGCATATAATAAAAGCTTATGGAAATTCCCCCCAGAAACACTATTGTTCTGGTTTTTAACCTCTTACAGACAAATGGATAAAATGCAGAACCTATTCCCAGACCCAATACCAATGAGAAGCCAAGTACTGAAAGCATATATTCTCCCTGCTTCAATACATCCTTGACCAGGGGAGCCTGTAATGCGTTTAACGGTACAAGCATTGCATTTGCCACCATTGCAAGCAATACAAAATTTAATATTACTTTTTTCTTTTTTACATATATCAATCCACCTTTTAATGTGTCCAAATAATCTTTTACATTTAATTTAATCTTTTCTTTTTTAACACCTTCTATATGGATAAAGAAGATAATCAGAGCCGATGCCCCAAAGGTCAGAGCATCAATAAGTATTGCTGTCTGCGTACCCAAAAAAGCTATTATAGCTCCTACAGAAGCTAGTCCTATTAGTTCTACAACATTACTTAAGCTTGCGTTTAATGAAATACCAAACTCATAACAGCTTTTATCAAGTATTTTGGGAAGAATGGCAGTTCCTGCAGGATTTCTAAAGGCCTCTGCGCTTGAAATAGCAATAGTTGCTGCAAGCAGCACCCACGGGTTTAAGAGATCAAGTATAAACAAGACCGCAATTAAACTTACACAGATGCCTCTGATTATATCAGTCAATACCATTACAAATTTTTTGTTCCAGTTTTCTACCATAGCACCGGCAAAGGGCTGCAGAAAAATTGTAGGCACTTTGTTCATTCCGAAAATTACTGCTGACCATCCGGCACTGTTTGTCAAAGAGTATACCAGCCAGGTAAACGCAACTGCATCAATTGAGTCTCCAAACCTGTTAATAATATTTGCCAGAATAAGTTTCATATATTCTTTTTGCTTTAACACATCTTTATAGCCAATTGATTTATTGTCAGCAATACCAATATTTTCACTTGCCATATTAAGTTCACTCCCTTGTTTGAAATTATAAAATATGTTATTTTATCACATTCTAACACTTTATTCGATAAACATCAATATTTATGTTTTATAATCATAAAACATATCCTAAAAACATTAAACTATAAAGGTTTGTAATAAAAAAGATAATTTTGCCATTAATAGAACTTAATATGGAATATTTCGTCTATAATTTATATAAACTGAATTTTATGCTTTAAGAAAAATTATGGAGGCAAATAAAAATGCTTACAAAAAAGTTTAACAAAACTGTTATTTTTCCTATATTGCTGGCAGTCATCATAATTATTGCAATAGTATTATTGAATATTACCGGCAATTTTTCTGTTGTGAACGCACAAGAGCTTTCAAAAGGAGTTAAATCAAATAATTCCGCAGTTGAAAAACTTCCGGATAATTTTAGAGCTGCTGAAATGGATCTTTCAATTTCATTATTCAAGAATTCCATATCACAGAATAAGAACTCTCTTATTTCACCACTTTCAGTGACATTAGCAATGGGCATGACAGCCAATGGTGCTGCTGCCACTACTCTGGATCAGTTTAAAAAACTTTTGGGACAGGATAGGTTCACTATTGATGAGATTAACAAATTCAATTATTCCCTGTCTTCACTTTTTCAGAGTGATAAACATAATAAAGTACGTTTGGCAAATTCAATCTGGTACAGAAATGAAAAAACATTAACGGTTAATCCTGTTTTTCTTCAAAAGAATGCCGATTTCTACAAGGCAAATATTTTCAAATCAGACTTTACTTCTAAAAACACCATTAAGGATATTAACAACTGGGTAAAAAATAACACTGACGGAATGATTGATAATATTGTCGATACAATTTACCCGAACACAATAATGTACTTATTTAATACTGTCCTTTTTGAGGCTGAATGGAGAAATATCTATAAATCAAATGAAGTTTATGAAGAAATCTTTTCCAGGTCGGAAAATGATTCCATTGGGGTATCCTTTATGCATTCCATGGAAAAATTTATTCAAAACAAAAATGCAGAGGGTTTTATAAAACCATATAAGGGTGATAAATACAGCTTTGTAGGTATACTTCCCAAGGAAAATATTTCACTTAAGGATTTCATTACTACTCTGAATGGAAATAACTTTAAAGAATTGGTAACCAGCTATGGTGATGAATATGCACAGGTCGGCATCCCTAAGTTCAAATACGCTTACAGCAAAAGTCTCGTTGAACCCTTAAAATCACTGGGGTTTACAGATGGATTCAGTCCGTCTGAAGCAAACTTCAGTACAATGGCCTCAGTCCCCGACGGAAATATTTATATTTCAGAAGTGCTGCACAAAACCTATATCCAGGTTGATGAGAAGGGTACAAAAGCCGGTGCTGCCACAAAAGTTGAAATGTTAACAGGAAGCGCCATGCAGCAGCCCAAAAAAGTTACTTTTGACAGGCCCTTTGTATTTGCAATCATTGAAAACGAAACTCAGTTGCCTTTATTTATAGGAACCGTAGTTGATCCGAAAGCAGAATAATAACCGGTGATAATCGTCTTGTAATAAGTTTTGTATTCACTATATAGAATTAAAAGCTATCTCAAATCAGCTTGATGGGCACTGATAATCGAGATAGCTTTTTATTTGAGATATTACTGGCCTGCTTTACTTTTTATATCTGCCAGTATGGTATTTATTACTTCTGTGTTGGGAGATCCAAGTTCATTCGCCTTCTGAAGATGTTCACGAGCTTTATCATATTTTTTGGCCTGGTAATATATTCTTCCCAGCAGGTAGTGACCATCGGGAGGGCTTTCTGAAGTCAGAAGTTCACCATGATTAATTGCTTCATCATATTTTTCCTGATAAAACTCTGATAGTGTGAGGTACCATAGAGCAGTACTTGTTATATACCTGTTCGACGGCTTTCCGGACAATACTTCTTCTCCCAGTTTTTCAGCCTCAGTCCAATTCTTTTGTGTATGCAAGGTTTCAATCCTGGTTAACATTTCTGCACTTTTATTTTCCTTATTTGTGAACCCATAAAACAAACCGGCTATTGAAAAAGCTAATACCATTATTAAAGAAACTATTTTCAGCAGCTTATCTCTGGAGGTTTTCTCCCTGGAAGTGTACACAACACCCGTGGTTAAAAAGCCTCCCACAAGACCACCGATATGTCCATGATTATCAATTCGGCTGTTCATAAAGCCATATGCAAGGTTAATCACCAAATTGGTTATAAGGTTTGCACCAAAGCTGCTCTTTAACAGTGCTGGCCTTTTTATCGCAAAGAACAGCATTGCTCCCAATAAACCGAAAATAGCTCCGGAGGCTCCTACTGAAGTATTCAGTGAGAAAGCAAAGCTTACAATACATCCCAGAATACCCGAAATAAAATAAATAATGGAGAAATTACGATGTCCGTATAGTCTTTCCACCTCTGAACCTACTATATATAAGGAGTAACAATTGAGAGCCAGATGTATTTCATCTCCATGCAAAAACATCGGAGTAATAAACCTCCAATATTCCCCCTGCATTATCAGAGAGTTGACCTTGGCACCAAAGGGGTCCAGGAGAGTGTCATAGGACACACCGTTTTTCACAGAAATTAATTTTAATATAAGCCATACAAGTATGTTAATAGTTATCAAGCCATAGGTCAACCATGGTTTTTTAGCCTTAAACTGTATATCAAAATCTTTTTTTCTTCGTTCCAGCAGTTTTTCAATACTCTCAAGAGTAGCACCGGATTTATCAAGGTTTTTAGAGAAGTATCTCTTTACAGTTTTAACAATATTTGCATCAAAAGCAGGCACACTGAAGTGCTTCTGAATGTTTCTTCCCTCTATATTGATTGATAGTGATTTAAGAAATTTTCTTTCTGTAACAGCATCAACCTGTCCATCAGTTATTATTTTGAGCTTTTCCTCTTCTGCACGGTTATTAAACAGAAATAATTTGAAGATTGTTGCATGCCTGCCATTAAGATTATTAATAAATTGAGCTCCATGTTCCATTGACTGTACAAGCTCCAGTGGGCCTGCAAGGTCACCGTCTATAATTTCCAGCAGCACTGTTGTGCCCTTAAAATCCTTGATAAGGCTTACGGAACCTCTGCTAAAATCCAAACTCCCGGACTCAGACGTTATAAAACTAAAATACTCACTCTCAATCAGGTAACTTACAAGTGATGTTATAAAACTATCTTTCATTAATTAAAAAGCCTCCACAATCAACAGCGCCATATTTTACAAGAAGCTTTGAAGCTTCTTCGGCAGACCTGGTTATATACCCGCCTCTTCCCTTATAAATTCTAAGGGCTGCATCCAAAGCATTGACATTGCCGGATTTCAAAATAAACGGCTGCTTCAGGTAGGTTTGTGCCTCTTTAACAACCTGAGCCAAAAGCATATTGTCCGCTGAACCTTCTATGTCCACATCTATTATTACAATATCACAATCCTCGTCGAGCAGGTCCATTGCAGCATCAGTTACAGCTCCAACGTCACCAGCTTTAAGGGCATTTTTCAGTGAATCATCCCTCTTAATATCAATTCTTCCCACCTCTGCTGAGCTTAAATCTTCAAAAGCTGCCTTTCGCGCTCCGGAAGTAATATAGTCCACATCCGGCTTATTGAATCCTGCTTTTGTTGTGTCCGCGTTTACGTTTGAGGCATCAACAATTTTTGCAACCTCAGAAATGTAGTCGGGAGTTGTACCACAGCAACCTCCAAGCAATCTTGCACCGTTTTTAAGAAAATCAGGTACAAATTTTACGAAACCCTCAGGAGTTTCTTTAAATACCTGCTTTCCAGCAATCATTTCAGGTAATCCCGCATTTGGTTTAATACTGAACGGAAGGCCAACATCAGCATAGCTCTCTGCTATTTTTATCATGTACTCCGGGCCAAAGGAGCAGTTTGTACCTATCAAATCCGCACCCATGGAATGCAGTATGGTTGCGCAAATTCCAGGTTCGGTACCCATCAGAGTCCTTCCGTTCTGTTCGTAAGACACTGAACATATAACAGGAAGGCTGCAATTTTCTTTGGCTGCCAGCAGTGCAATACGCAGCTCGCTTATATCTGTAAAGGTCTCAAGACTTATAATGTCTGCACCGCCGTCTGCAACTGCAATAATCTGTTCCTTGAAAGTATTATATGCCTTTTCAAAGGTCAGATCACCGAAAGGTTCAAGCAGCTTTCCCAAAGGTCCTATGGAAGCCGCCACATAGCATTTAGAGCCGGCAATTTCCTTGGCAAGTTTTGCAGCCTGATAATTTATCTCATAATGTTTTTCTTTAAGTCCGTATTCCTCAAGCTTTATGCCATGGGACTGAAAAGTGTTGGTTTGTATAACATCCGCTCCTGCATCCATATACGATTTGTAAATACGCCTCATAATTTCGGGCTGTGTCAGGTTCCATTCCTCCGGGCAGGTTCCCACACCCAGGCCATTTTCAACAAGCATCCTTCCCATGGAACCGTCAAAGACCAAAACTCTGTTTTTTATATCGTCTCTAAAAGACATATTGTCCTCCATTCTTTACAATTAGTCCTTCAACTTATCAAGGCATTGAAACTAATTGAATAACCAGATCTTTTCCATATGTTTTCCAGAACATTAAACAAAATTGCCAGTCTGTTAAACTGGCAACTAAATTCTGATTAAAGGCTTCTCATTAAATTATAGTATTCAAATTACATAAAGTAAACCATGTAATTTAATATAAATTAAGCAGTTTCAATATTTGCTTCGTCCTGTAATCCTAATTGAACTATTGCATTTTCGCGCATTTTATATTTCTGTATCTTACCGCTGGCAGTCATGGGGAAGCTATCCACAAAACCAACATACCTTGGTGTTTTATGCCTTGCCATATTGGATCTCACTGCATCTTTTACCTGCTCCTCAGAAAGTGTGCAGCCTTCCCTCAATATTATACAAGCCATTATTTCCTCACCATACGCCTTTGAAGGTATACCAATAACCTGCACATCCTTAACTTCTGGCAGAGTATACAGGAATTCCTCTATTTCTTTGGGATAGATGTTTTCTCCGCCTCGGATTATCATATCCTTGATTCTTCCCGTTATTTTGAAATACCCGTGTTCGTCTCTTACCGCAAGGTCGCCGGTGTGAAGCCAACCCTCGTCGTCAATGGCCTGTGCAGTAGCTTCAGGCATTTTGTAATATCCCTTCATTACATTGTAACCTCTTGCTACAAACTCTCCCTGTACCCCGTCAGGCAAATCCTTGCCTGTCTCAGGATCAACTATCTTGCACTCAATGAACGGCAGTGCTCTTCCGACTGTTGAAACCCTGCGTTCAAGGCTGTCACCTATTCTGGTCTGAGTACATACAGGAGATGCTTCGGTCTGTCCATATGGAATTGTAATATCCTTCATATTCATTTTGTCAACTACAATCTCCATTACTTTTACAGGACATGGCGAACCTGACATTATTCCTGTTCTGAGAGATGAATAATCGAAATTGTTAAATTCAGGATGCTCAAGTACAGCAATAAACATTGTGGGAACACCATATACAGCTGTACACTTTTCCTTCTCGATGGTCTGCATAACCTTAAGCGGCTGATAGTATTCCAATGGAATCATGGTTGTTCCGTGAGTAACACAGGCCATAATTGCCAGCACCAGACCAAAACAGTGGAAAAACGGAACAGGTATACACAGTCTGTCTTCATGGGTAAAATGCATACAGTCACCTATACATTTTCCGTTGTTTATAATGTTGTAGTGTGTGAGCATAACACCTTTCGGAAAACCCGTGGTTCCTGAAGTGTACTGCATATTGATAACATCCTGGCAGTCCAGGGAGTTGCTTATTGCATAAAGCTCTTCATCTGAAATATCACTGCCCAGCTCTATAATATCCGACCAGCTGTACATTCCCGGATATTTGTTTTCACTTGCACTGATAATATTTTTCAGGAAGGGCAGCTTTTCGCTCTTGAACTCACCGGGATTTGAATCCTTAAGTTCCGGACAGAGCTCGTTTAATATCTGAGTATAATTTGAATCCTTAAAACCGTCGATTAAAACCAGGGTGCTTGAATCTGATTGCTTAAGCAGATACTCCAGCTCGAAAATTTTGTAATTAGTATTGACTGTAACCAGAACCGCACCTATTTTCGCTGTAGCAAAAAGCGTAATTAGCCATTCCGGTACGTTCGTTGCCCACATAGCAACGTGATCACCTTTTTTTATACCCATTTTCATAAAGCTTTTTGCAATTTTGTTACATAGGGAATTGAATTCTGAGTATGTCTTTCTAAAGGGACGATCCGAGTATAAAACACACTCGTGGTCGGGGTATTTGCGAGCCATTTCCTCAAGCATGCCCCCCACTGTTACTTCAATAAGCTTTTCCATGCAAGCACCTCCAAAAAATAATAAATGTCTAAAAATAAAAATAAATAAAATAATGACGTTTAAATAAAAAATAAAAGCTTTTCATCTCGGTTCATGAGACGAAAAGCTATTCCGCGGTACCACTCAAGTTAATTCCACTAAAATATTAACATTGTAGAATCCTCTTTAATCATATAACGGTGAAAACCGTTCCGACCTGATTATTCAGCCGGAATGCTCCCGGGCGAGCTTCAACTTTTTAAAACCACTGTCTTCCACCTGACGACAGCTCTCTATGGATTTTTTGGAAGTTTACTATTCCCGTTCACAGCAGATCATTTATTCGAAATTATTAATATAATACTATGTAAATTGTACCAATGTCAATACACTATTATGCTTTTATGTTATGTTTAAATGCATATATGGCAGCTTGCGTCCTATCATTCACATCCAGCTTCTTAAATATATTGGAGATGTGATTTTTAACTGTCTTTTCACTAATATAAAGGTTTTTAGCAATTTCCTTGTTTATCATACCTTCGGCAATAAGCTTTAATACCTCTATCTCTCTGTTGGTCAGGTTATTTGAAAAACACTTGTCCTGCTCGAAAAGTGTAACTCTATTGAACTCTTTTACCAGTTCACTTGTCATATTTGGCTGAATAAAAGTCTGTTCTCTGAAAACACTCCTGATAGCTTCGATCAGTACAGAGGACTCGGCATCCTTCAGGACATAGCCTTCACAGCCAAGCTGCAAAGTCTTAAACAGGTATTCCCTGTCCTGATGGAGTGTCAGGACAATTATTTTGAAGCAATCATCCTCTTCCTTCAACATTTTTATTGCTTGTAAACCATTAAGTATGGGCATGTTTATGTCCATTAAAATAATATCCGGCTTAAGTGACTTAGCCAGCGATACGGCCTCCTCTCCGTTGGATGCCTGTGCAACTACGCAAATATCATCTTCAAGTTCAAGGATAGTTTTCAATCCCTGTCTTACCATTGCATGATCATCTGCAATCATTACTCTTATTTTATTCATTTTACGAGAGCCTCCCCTTCATCAATGAGTGGTATTTGTATATTTATTCTTGTACCTTTTTTTTCTTCTGATACTACGCTAAATTCTCCCTCAAGCAGGGCAACTCTCTCCTTCATACTAAAAAGACCAAATCCGCCAGACAAGTCTGAACTGGTCATTTTGACAGCCTTTGTATCGAAGCCAATTCCACTATCAAAAATTAATATACAGAGTTTTTTATCTACCTTTTCTAAAAGAACACTGGCTGTACTTGATTTCGAGTGCTTCAGAATGTTATTTAATGCTTCCTGTACAATTCTGAAAACAGTAAGCGATATAACAGGTTTAATCACTTCATCGATACCTCTGCATTTAAAGGTAACCTTTATTCCTGTTGTCTCATTAAAAGAAATAACATATCTTTCCAAGGTTGGCAATAGACCTAAATCATCAAGTGCCATAGGTCTCAAGTTGTAGATAATTTTCCGAACCTCCTGTAAGCTATCTCTCATAACCTTTTTAAGGTTTTGCAATTCGGTCTTTGCTTCATTTATGTTTTTATCCATTAACCTTTCACATATCTCAGCTTTTATAACTGCATTTGATATTGATTGGGCTGGCCCGTCATGAATTTCCCGAGCAACACGTTTTCTTTCGTCCTCCTGTGCCTCAATGATTCTCAGTCCCATGAACTGTTTCTGCTGCAGATTGTCAAGCTGTTCGCCCATGCCTTTAAGGTCACAGCTAATGTACTCAAGAGCAATTCCAATCTGGCCAATTAGATTGTCAGCTCTTTCAAGGGTCTTCATGGAATCCTTGATTCTTATTTCCAGGTCATTACGACGTTTGATCAGAAAACTTTCCTGTTCTCGTTTTACGGCCAATCTGACACGTAAATCATCAGCCGATTGATATGCCTTTGCCAGGTCACTCTGACTGTGCCGCTCGAATTCCTTATTAACATCATAAAGTTTTTTCTTGCTTATTTTTAATGCATGCTCAAGATTTTCTATATCATTAAGGCTGTCAAAAACTTGTTGTTTAAGGGTCTCAAGCTCTTCCTTCAGACGGTTGCATTCTCTTCTGGAGTTTTCAGCAATCTCAATAATTTCTTTTTTACCAGAATCAAGTGCCTTAATTGTTTTATTAACAATTTCGTCCATTTGAAATGCATTATGTTTATAATTTGGCATTTATCCACCACTTTACCTTCACGCATTAATTTAATAATCTTTTTAATATTGATAAATAGATTATTGGTAAAACATTCTAATTAAATTCATAGAAATATTTTACCTAATAACTTTATTGCTCACAATAGGTGTAATTTATTTTTGGTGAATTTTCATGCTAAATACAGGAATAATTATGCTAAATTTCCACAATAATTTTTATTTATTTATTTTTGAAAAAATGTGTTGACAAGACCATACTTAGCTCTTATAATATAAAAGTGTTCTGACGGCATTAAAGCTTTGAAACACTTGAAAATGCGCCATTAGCTCAGTTGGTAGAGCACCTGACTCTTAATCAGGGTGTCCCGGGTTCGAATCCCTGATGGCGCACCAGAGAACCATTGAAGATTATTTCAATGGTTTTTTTATTGTTTCTAATCATTCAAGCTGTAATTAATCAATAAAAATTATTTAATGCCTATCCTCCTACCGGCTTCATTCCAAAATTCCTCTTCAATATAAAATGGCTCACACAAGGTCTCAGCCTCCGAAGCTAATTTATATGCCAGTTCGAGACACATCAAAGGATAATTTATACCTGTCTGTAGCGACTTCTGAATTGCCTTTGACCACATTTTTGCTTTATGGTTTAATCCACTTACTTCAAATTCACTGAGGAGCTTTCCAATGTTATATTCAACACTTATAAATTCTGTTAACCACTGGTCCTTATTCCAATTTAAAATTGCAAATTGTGATTTAGTCTGACCATTTGTTTGAACCCCAACCGAACCAGGATTTATTACTGTTTTCCCATAATTTGAATATAAAAACTGCATGTGCGAATGGCCACACAAAAGGCAACTTTCTTCAAGGTTTCTTAGATAATCATCGATTCTTTCTGTACCACTGAATAGCTGTTCTCTTGATGACATTGGTGAACCATGGCACGCAAATAATGGCAAGCAGCCAGTAAACTCAATTTTAATTGTGTTTTTACATTTTCTAAAGAACTCAATGTCTGAATGGTTTAAGTTTTCATATGTATATAATAAAGAACCGCTGCTTGATGAATATTTCCAACCGGAATTTTTATCCTCATGGTGATTTAACAAATATTCTTCTCTATTACCCATTACAAACCAGGATTGATACCTTTTTGATTTTTCGAGTATTAAACTCAAAGTTTTTTGCGGATAAGGACAATCACTGACATAATCTCCCAGATAAATGATTCCATCAATACACTGTTGCTCAATATAGTTAAAACAAGCCTCCAATGCAACATAATTACTATGTATGTCACTTAACACTGCTATTCTCAAACGACCCCTTCTTCCTTAAAACAAAACATAGTTTTAATTTGCTTATCTACCTTGTTATTTTGATTCAATGTGATACTGATTTTTTACAATAAAAACAATATATACATTTACTGCAGATTATATTGTGCAATAAGACGTGTAGGATAAAATTCATACAGGCACACGCTTTTAATGCTTGCTCTCAATTGTTTAAAGTTTTGTGCCATAATAGGAAGTGCCGACTGAATATTTCTTGCATCATCTATTAAAATAGTAGCATGAGGTGTCCACCCTCTAGCATCCTTTATAGAATCTCTATCCAGGTTTTTATATAATTCAAGTAGTTCATAAGTCATATCCGGTGCCAAAAACAAAACTTCCAATCCAAAGAGACCAATATGACTAAAATTTATATCAAAACTATTTGTTGCAGCACAGATATCCTGAAGTAATTGTTTAATTTCCTCCTCCCGGTCTGAAGTATAACGTGTTAAAGTAATATGGTAAGGTATACCAGGAGTCTGTCTGCCAAATATGCCTGCTTCATTCAGTTTTTTATTAATCATGGCCATACTTTTTGATGTTGCATCATCAAAAGCAGCCAATAGGTACAGGTTTTTTTCTGACATTGCTTGACCTCATTTCAAAATCAATTGATTTTTGATAAATATTTTGTGATCTCTTCCTCCAGAATATCGGAAAACCTCTGAATATACTCTCCAAGGGTTTCAGCCCACTTTAATTTTCAGATCCATTCCATTCTCTTTTTAATATAGCGTATAGATAACTGTTTATGTATATTGGGTTACCGTCCTCATCTTTTTTGAAGGCAATATCCTCCATAAAATATCCTTCACGTCTGAATCCCAGTCGTTCAAGAAGTTTAATCGAATTAAAGTTATCATCATTACATTCAGCATAAATCCTTCTGCCGTGCAATTCATTGAAGATAAAATCAATAAGGGCTGTACACGCCTCGGTTGCATAACCCTTCTTCTGGTACCTGAAATTGAAGTCATAACCCATAACATACGTCCTATCACTGCATTCATCATCATCTGCTGAAAAGTTTATATCTCCTATAACCTTATTCTCAGACTTGAGTTCTACCACCAATGCATTTTCCATATGGATGCGCCGAGTTACTGCAGCAACACATTCTTCATGAGACATTGGACCGAAGTCCTCATACCGTGACGTATATTCCAGCTGCATATACTCGTAGAAATCTTCAATGTCAGCCTTACTATAGTTTCTGATTATCAATCTGTCAGTTTCTATTCTTATCATTTATGTATATCCTTTTATTTTTCACTTCAGCTTTTTGGATAAAAACAGCAGTAAATCATCATCATTTTTACAATCTGCATATTGCTCCAACTGTCTGTTATGGTACCATACGCCGCTCCCATCCGGAATATAGCCTCTTTTTATGTACAATCTCTGGGCTTGACCATATCCACTGTGAACACCCACACTTAATGATATGGTATCACTGATACCTGAAGCTACATCCTCAGCTGCGTCTAGAATTCTGCTGCCGATCCCGTTCCGCTGATATTTCTCAAACACTATTAGATCAACAAGTTCAGGTATATTCTTATTTATAAAAGGTCCATACTCAGCCTGCGGCAGCAAAGTAACATACCCCGCAGCTTTTTTATTGAACTCTGCTACAACAATGTACTTTCTATAACTTTCCTGCTGATTAAAATAGTCCTGAAGTATTTTAATATCCTTAGGCCATTGCTGTTCGTCGTATTCCTTCTTAAGTTCATATATGTCATTTTCTTTCATTGAGCGGATAATTAACTGAGTATCTTCATAGTAGATCATTTTTCCCTCCATTCAATTTACAAAATCATACTTGTGTTATAAAACTCTTCCTGATTATTGTTCTTAAGGTTATACCAACTGCAGCTTCATAGGAGTATATTTCGTCTTGGTTTCGGTAAAGCCAAGCTTTTGATATAGAGGTTTCCCTTCACTGGAAGCAGAAAGATCAATTGAAGACAGGCCAAGCTGCCTGGCTTCATCTATCAAAGCATTTAGAACTTTCGTTGCCAGGCCTTGTCGGCGGTATTTAGGATATGTAAGAACATTGAGTATTGTACCGGTTTTCCCTGTAATAAAGGATGGATTTGCAGGCTTTTCAGATATAGCCAGAAATGCAGTTGAGACTACACAGTCATCTTTTTCAGCAAATACAGCTATAAAGCTATTATTAATATTTTTTGAAAAGTATGTAATCAACTGAGTCTGGATTGCGGCTTTCTCCTCAGCTGTAAGACCTCCCCTGTCTGCAATTAAATATTCAATACGCAGTTTAATCAGAATATCAATGTCCTCAATTGTTGCTTTGCGTATATTCATTCTAACCTCCCATGTTTCCACTAATCCGGGGCAATTAAATTTGACCCGGATTACCTCATTTATTCTTTATCCCTAATATTTCCAAGTAGATTTACTTTTAAATACTCTCCTTTTTTCATAGAGATATTATCTGATTTATATGCTTTATTATCTATTGTCAGAATTACTTTTTCTGAATTGTAATATCCGCCAAAGGTATTTGCAATACTCTGAAGTATTGCTTTTTCATATTGTTTCTGCTTGTTGATTTCTGCAATAAAAGCTGAATTAAGGTCTATATATACTATTTTATCAATATTCAGATAAAGAATGTTAATCTGAACATCATTCAGCAAAGGCTTCTCTTGCTTTTGGACAGCAATATTTTTATAGGCTTCCTCCAATACTTTATGAGTTTTATCATTAGTCTTAAAGCCGATACTTTTACTTGAGTAATGTAATTTTTCACTTTCCTTTACTGGGTAATAAAAATCTATGACTGATGTATAAGCTACATTTTTTTTAATTTTATCAAGTGTTGAGCTTACCTCTAACTCACCTGACTTATAAATTGTTTTCACAAGACCGATATCTTTTACATAATACTCAAGAGTTTTGCCTTCAGGGGTATCAAGAGTAACTTCAATAGCTTTATAACCACCCATTGATGTAGTTATATCGACATCAATATTTGTTATGGTTCTTTTCTTAGAGTTCTTTAAGTTCCAGGTATTTCCTACAACCAGAGGTTCCTTCAAATAAACTTCTGACTCTCCTCCGGTTGCTTCAAGAAAATTCTCTCTATAATATACTTCACTCTTTGAGGAGAGCATAGTTAACTGTCCATTCTTAATTTCGAATACTTTTACCGTCTCTGTTCCCCCATTGTTTATTCTCTGCTGTACTTTTGTGTCTCGGATATAATCAATGTAAACATTGTACGAAGCATATTCATTACCTGAACCTATATAAACATATTCGACATCATTTTGTAATGGGAAATAATCTTTTATTTTCAAGTTGTCTAATGCCGGAGCAGGTGTCAACGACGAAGTTGCAACACTGGTTGTATTAGCAGTGTTGGTAGTATTCGGAGCATTTGTGTTAATAGCTGAATCCGGCGAAGTATTTATTGCCTGATTCCGGTCTTTTTTCTGACATCCTGTAAAACAGCTTAATGTTAATCCTAAGATACAAAGCACAAAAACAAATCTCTTCATACTGATCTCCAATTATAATTTAAAGTTAATATACATTATTTATTTAATCTTTGTATCAGCATAAATTTTTATTCCAATTACTATATAAGATTTATAATTTTTAAGCAGGATAAAACTTATACTATGCTCTGCTAATCCTCGCTACAACCCTTGCCATACTGGAATCAGCATGAATCTTTAATGGAAATGCGAAAACCTCAAATTGGTCAGTGTCAGCAATTTTATCCAGATTTGTGAGGTTTTCAATAATATAAATGTTGTTGTTCAATAAATATTTATGAACCTGGAATGGAATTCTATCCGGTGATGGCATATCCAATCCAATCATTCTAATTTTATTTTCTGCAAGACAGTGGCAAATTGATAAATCAAGTACAGGATGCTCTTTGTAATATCTTTCTTCACCATAATACTTATCCATACCTGTATGAAACAGTATTATGGTCTTTCCTTTTATGATTTCCGAATAACAAGCTTTCATTGAAATAATATTTTCTTTTTCAGACCGTATGATTCCAGCCTTTCCACAGAAAGTATCAATAGGGATATCACCAATACTTTCATTAACATCCAGCATATGCATTCTGCCGTCAATATGGGTTCCGATATGCATACCTGTTTCAAGCCTGTGATTATTATAGTGATCTCTGCTATATATCTGACTATGTTCCAGCAATACAGGTGTATCCCCGGGGTATACCGGCATACCGGTATATATGGGTTGTGATAAGTCAATATGGTACATATATCCCTCCAAAATAAAAAGCAAATATTTGTAAATATTGTAGCATATCCAAAATATTAAATGAACCACAACTATAAATATATAAGAAAATTATTTAAAACAGAAAATAATTCAGGTTATATATCTTATTAAAATAAAAATCAGCATTGTTAAATGCTGATTTTTATTTGTTCAGTTTACACTATTGTACTACATAGTTGGTTACCAGACGATTCCCGCCGCACACTATTTCTATGTCATAGGTTCCGGTGTCAGTGTTTCTATCCACCTTCCATGTGCATAAAACATTTCCGTCCTTTCCGGCAACAATATTACGGGTGGTTGTGAAATCTTTACCCCTAATTTTGTAACTGCAAACTATCTTACAATTGTTATTTGGTGTACATCTTAAGGCAAGAACTCCAATCTCGCCTCTCCTTATATAGGGCCTTTTAGCAATCACTTGAATTCCATCATTAACAGCAACCTGAGTTGACAAAACCTTTTGACCCTGCATAACCTGTTTGCTTTCATTGGCTTTGTTTATCAGTAGAAGGCCGTTAAACAATAAACTTATACATAAAAAACAAGGCAAAATACGCTTCATTTGTATCACCTCAAATTTGTATTTTACCTTATTTTCTCCACCTTGATTTTTTTTATTTACATTTTATTAAACAGGTTTTTCCTGTATTTTTCATTAACAATCCAGGTAAAAATACCCAGCCATAACAAGCCTAAGGAAAATCCCCCCAGAACATCGCTGGCATAATGAACTCCAAGATAAATTCTGCTGAAACCAATTAGAATAATTAAAATTGAAAAGATAGAAACAATAATATATTTATTCTGAAACTTAAAACTTCTATAGCTTAAATAAATAAGAAAACCGTAAAAACTCATGGAAGCCATGGAATGACCACTTGGATAACTGAGACCGCTAATTTCAATCAGCCTTAAAATATCTGGTCTGCTTCTACTGATTAATAATTTGAAACCCAGATTCACCAAAGAACTGAGAGAAATGTTAATTATTATCATTGCCGCATTAAAGGAATATTTTTCACTTTTCATAAAGAAAAATGGCAGTAACATAATTGAAACAGCTGTAAAAAAAGTTCCAGAAGCGAAAAAAGTAATAATTACCATCAGAAATGTAGTCTGTTCAGAAATAACTTTCGAAACCAGCGAATATATGTACTGATCAAAAGCTGAAATATTCCTGTTAATCACATTCATAGTTATTAATACAAAAACTGACAAAGGTAATGCAATGGTAAAAATTAATCTGGTAGTCTTCAAGGGTTCCCTCCCGACAGATTGCTTCGTAATGCTTTAATTATTATACCCAAAAAGAAATTGCATAGCAAATTTCCAAAAATATAAGAGTCCGACAATCTTCCTTGCCGGACTCTTAATTGGTAATTGTAAAAATTTTAAATGTAATCTGTTTCTAAAAAATTAATAATTTTTTGCAAGTATCTGAAAGAACGCTTTTGGATGATCACATACCGGACAAACTTCAAGTGCTTTTTCACCAATATGAATATGTCCGCAATTAGCACATTGCCATATAACCTTTTCACCCTTTATGAATACTGCATTACCCTCAACATTCTTAAGCAATGCAAGATATCTTTCTTCATGCTCTTTTTCAATTTTACCAACTGCATCAAATAAGTATGCTATTTTATCAAAGCCCTCTTCTTTTGCTTCTTTAGCAAATGTAGCATACATATCAGTCCATTCATAGTGTTCGCCGCTGGCTGCATCTTTCAGATTGGTTGCCGTATCACCTATCCCGTCATGCAACAGCTTGAACCAAATTTTTGCATGCTCCTTTTCATTATTGGCGGTTTCAGTAAACAGGGCAGCTATTTGCTCATAGCCTTCTTTCTTTGCTTTTGATGCATAATATGTATATTTGTTACGTGCCTGAGATTCACCGGCAAAAGCTGCCATCAAATTTGCCTCTGTTTTTGTACCTTTTAAATTACTCACTATAAAGCCCTCCTTAAGAAAATAAAATAATAAAATGTAATCACAATTAATATACCACAATTTCTTCATTAATAACTTTAAAGATCAAAAAAATCAAAAATTTTTGTTCATGTATTATTACGGTATGTATATACGGTATAATATTATAATGAATTAAAGAAACAGTTACTATATTTTAAAATATACCAAAATAAAAAATAAGGATTAAATTTAAATAATCAGGAGGTTTATCATGGATAAAAAAATATATAAGAAAGTATCTGATTCCAAAACAGAACAAATACAGATTCTGATGCCTGAACATATCAATGGCTTTAACCGCCTTTTCGGAGGAAGACTTATGGAGTGGATTGATGTGGTTGCAGCTGTAGTAGCCAGAAGGCACTCCGGCTGCAATGTTACCACTGCCTCAATAGACAACCTGCAGTTTAAGGCGGCCGCCTACGTCAATAGTACAATTTTTCTGGCAGGGCAAATTACCTATGTTGGAAATACTTCAATGGAGGTACGTGTAACCACATACGTCGAAAAGCTTGACGGAATGCGCTATATGATAAACCGCGCCTACCTTGTTCTGGTTGCACTGGACGAAAACGATCAACCGGTTGTTGTACCGGGAATCACTCTTGAAACAGAAGAGGAAAAGCGGGAATGGGAAGCAGGAAAAAAACGCTGTGAACTAAGAAAACAAAGAAGACTTGAAGCATTTTGATTTTTATTTTTAAAGATACATCTACCCGTTATGTCAGGAGTAGATGTATCTTTGAAATAAGGTAACTTTATAGCTACTTTATAGCCCCTCCATGAAATACACACTCAAATATCTTTTCCTTTTTAAGATAAATTTCTTCATGGCCTATAAACCAATCAAACTCACCCTCGACATAACATTTATATGAAAAATTATTTTTAGTGTAGCTTTCAGGGCCTCTGTATGGTTTATCAACCGGTACAAATAATAATGCTTCCTTTAGGAAGTTGCCATCAAAACCAGGACCGATAACCCTTCCACAATAGTTCATCGACCAGATTGGAATCCCGTTTTCCCACACGGCCTCTTCACCCGAAAAACGTTCTCCACCCAGATAGGTATCGTAATAATAAAGTTCTTCCTCATTGTATTCCAGGTCATGGGATTGTGGCCTTGAAGAGTTTATTTGCCGACCATTTGAAGCATAGGTAGCCTTTTTTGCTCTTAGCAGGAATTCAATCACTCTATCTTTTGACATTTCGCTATTCTCCTTTATCATTAAAAAGATAATCCAGCATTCTTCCCGGATTATTCAAAAACTGTTTTGTTACAACATAGTGCTCGGTTTCTTCATAAGGCACTGATTTTATTCCATTATCATCAAGCATCAGTATTTCAGCCCCGGGATAGGCCATTAGTATGGGTGAGTGTGTTGCTATGATAAACTGAGAGTTGTTCTTTACAAGTTCATTTATATGTACCAGTAAAGAAAGCTGTCTCGTAGGCGATAATGCAGCTTCAGGTTCATCAAACAAGTATAGGCTGTCCCCTTTGAATCTGTTTAATACTAAAGACATGAAACTTTCGCCATGGGACTGGTTGTGAAGTGATTTACCTCCATATATGTGAATGAACGGATTAAATGCTGCTTTATCCAGCCGGTCAACCTCGCTTGCAACATTATAAAAACTTTCGGCTCTCAGAAAAAAACCATCTTTAGGACGTCTTATACCTTTTATTACAGTCATATGCCGATACAGGGTTGAATGGGTCTCCTGTGAAGCAAAATTAAAGTTTCTTGTCCCACCTTCAGCATTAAATCCCATGTTCACCGCTATTGCTTCCAGCAGTGTTGACTTTCCCGAGCCGTTTTCTCCGACTAAAAAAGTTACCTTTTTATTAATTGATAAATGTTCTATATTTTTCAAACTGGGGAGCTCAAAAAAATAGTTATCGACAACCTCTTCATCCTTCTGGAATTTCATACCGCTGATAAACAATTCACTAAACATGTAAACATACCATCCCGGGTTAAATCCGCTTAATTTTATAACTAACTTACTGATTTATCCAACTGTTACCATTATAATCGATATACTATTTATTTTCAAGAACATTTGTTCGTTTTTTTGTAAATATTTTTTATTTCCTTATAATGTGTAATAATATGAATATAAATTTATATTTAGGAGTTATTTTTTGAACGCTCAACAACTTGGAGTTATGAAACCACAAGACAGAATATGCAAATACGAGCAAAGGAGTTGAAAATTCAATATGGATTATGAAAATTATATGGAGCTATACGAAGCAGTATATTTTTTCAATAGAATTAATTGTTGTGTTGATAATAAATTACCACAACTAATAAACAAGGAAGAATTTAAAAGATCAAAATTAAATGAAAGCATATATAAAGCAATTATTAGAATACTGGTTGTAAACAATCTTCTTGATTACGACGGAAGTTGTTTTGTGATAACAAATGAAAACCAAGAAAAACATAGGTATATTCTTGATAACATAATTAACAAAAATCAAAATAAACACTATACAGAAATGTATGATAAAGCGGTTAACGAATTTCAGTTTTTTTTTGATAACATTAATGAATTGGAGTACGAGATTTATTCAAGGTACAATTTTAAGATAACATTCGAAACAGGAAAAGATGTGGTTAAACATGTAAATTTAGCTAATAGAAAAGTGCTGGAATTAGGTGGAAACAGCGGGGGTTTAGGAACAGCCCTTTTAACACAGAACAAAGATTGTCTCTATACAATTGTTGACACTAAAATACCCTGTATAGTAGGAAATGAATTTAAAAAATCAAATAAGCTGAACATTACATTGATAGAAGGTAATGTTTTTGAATTGATGTTAGCAAGCGAATTATACGATTATATTATACTAATGAATTTGCTTCATGATTTTGATGATCTAAAATGCTTAAATATTTTGCGTAACTGCACAAAACATTGTGATAGTAATACAAAATTTTTGATAATTGAAGATATTTTGACAGGCGAATTTGAACCTAAAGAAGTAATAATGCATGGGTTGAGATTGTCCGTTGAATGTAGAGGTGGTAAACAGCGAACCATAGAAGAATTAGTAAGTTTATTTTTAAATATAAATTACAAACTTGAAAAAACAATAAAACTAAATAATATTCACACTATGCTGGTTATAGGGGCTGTATGATGATTGAAAAATTATCTCATATGTTTTCGTTTAGTAGAAAATAGCCAATGAACCTGTAGGCGAGCTCCTGGGTTCAGCGGTTGAATTCTTATAAATTTTACATAGTAAACAGTTCTGTAATTAGGAATTAACTATAACTTTCGCCAGTATTTTCCCAAGAATTACTCCTGTCAAACAGAATACAACGCTCAGAACAACATTCAAAATGGCAAAAGCTGTATTTCCGTTTTGGTACAGATTAACAGTATCAAGACTAAAGGTTGAAAAAGTTGTAAACCCTCCTAAGATACCCGTTGTTAGAAAAAGCAGAAGCTTTTTGTTGTTTGGATATAAACTTGGGACAACCTGTGTTAACAAACCGATTAAAAAAGAACCCAATATATTTATTACCAGTGTTGCCACAGGAAAACTACCCGTATTTACTCTATTTATAAGTATTGTCATTAAATATCTTAAAACCGCTCCAATAAATCCTCCGGAGCCGACAGCCAAAGCATTCAGCATAGTTCCCCCTCCATTTTTGTTGCTTTATTTCTAAACAATTATACTACAATAAAATAACCATAACAAACAATTTTCACTAGCCGTTACCAGTTACTTCACAGTACAACATAAAAATTATCACATAATAAAAACTTTAAAAACTACTGGATATATGTATTTACAACCGAAAATCAATGTGTTATAATAATTTAGCGTTATCGGGATGTAGCTCAGTTTGGCTAGAGTGCTTGCTTGGGGTGCAAGAGGTCGCGTGTTCAAGTCACGTCATTCCGACCAGCAAAAAGGGAGTGTCGCAAAACTACTTAAAAAGTAGTCAGCGATGCTCCTTTCTTTTGCTCCGATATTTATTGTTGTTAAATTGTTGATTACTCTGTAGTTAAGTCCGGATTATGTGGAAATTGAGTGCACTTTAATAGGCCTACTCGATTTCGTTAGATTTTTAGCAGGCTTTTACTTCATGAAGTTCTTTTCCACATCGGTCATTTTGAATTTTTGAGTGTAATTTATTTATGTTATAGCCAAAACACAGCAGAATAAATTCAGTTTTAACACTGTTTTTCCCTCGTGTTAAAAATCGGTTGAAATTGTAATCACTTTTTAGAACTCCGAAGGCTCCTTCCACTTGGATGGAACGATTTACTCTTAGAAGAATGCCTTTCTCCGTCAAGATGTTTTCATAAGAGCTTTGACGCTTCTGCACAAAGGTCTTCGATACCTGCATTTTTCGGTTCCCCTGCGCTTTCGTACACTTGGTTTTACAGGCACAATTGCTGCAGTCTTCACATTCATATATGCTAATCTCAGAACGATATCCTGTTGCAGATTTCCTATGGGTTGTTCCTAACATTTTTAATTGTTTTCCATTATGGCAGGTATACTCATCTTTATCTGCATCATATTGCATATTTTCACGTTTACTGATATCTTTCTTAAAGCTTTTCTTCTTCCATATCTCGTATGTTTGAGGCTTTATGTAGCTTGTTTGCTGTTTTTCCTCCAAGTAAAGATAGTTTTCTTCGCTCTCATAGCCAGAGTCTGCAATTACGTTTTCATAACACGTACCTAAGTTTGATTCCATACTTTTTAGAAATGGGATCAGTGTAGCAATGTCATTCCTATCCTGGAAGATTCCAACGCCAGTAACATACTCGCTTTCAACTCCAATCTGCACATTGTAGGCAGGTTTTAGCTGAGCATTACGCATGTGGTCATCTTTCATATGCATAAATGTTGCATCAGTATCCGTTTTAGAATAACTGTTTCTCCCCTTGAACAGCTGGTTATGGGCATTGTATTTTTTCTGACGTTCTTTAAATTCCTTGAGCTGCTCTGTGAATCTCTGTAATTGAGTTTTACGTTTTCCGATTCCATGAACGAATTCTATGTTATCTTCTATTTGCTTGTCCTTTAAATATTCAAGAACTTGTTCTAAATCCACCAGTATACTATCTTTTGATACCGAAAAGTTAGTTAAATATGACTGGTTTATCTCCTCAAAGCAAGCCGTGATTTTTTCAAACATTTTTGCTTCGTTTTTATTGACTGCTTTCTTCCACACAAAAGTATAGCGGTTTGCATTTGCTTCAATTTTGGTACCATCCACAAAAAGGTTTTCGAATTTGACTTCTCCGATAGAGTGCAGGTACTGTACCATTTGATAGAATAGGTCTTCTATTGCCTCTGACAGATAATCTTTACGGAATCTGGCTATAGTTGAGTGATCAGGCTTTGATTCACCTTGAAGCAGCCACATAAAATTAATATCTCTTTTACATGCAGTTTCAATCTTTCTGCTGGAGTATATATTATTTGAGTATGCATATGTTATTACCTTGAACATGGTCTTTGGGTCAACTGCTGGTTTTCTTCCAGTAGAAGAGTAAACCTTATACAACTTTGTGTAATTCAATGCCTCCAATATGTGGCTTAGCAGTCTAACAGAATCATCTTCAGGTATTAATACTTCGAAATCTAATGGTAAAACTAATTGATAGTATCCGTTAAATTCGGTATAATTCTTATGTTGGATTAATTTTTTATTCATCAACTAAATTATACAACACTTGCGGGCCCTTCGGGACCCGCATTTTACTATTTTAGGGACAAAAAGGGGACTGCTACACAGTGAATAAAATTTATTCATTTTGCAACAGCCCCTTTTGTTTTTTAAACGAACACAATATATTTTATTGACAAAAAAACAAGGCCATGAGGATTATTCACTGATGCCCTCACAGCCTTGTTTTCCGGTTATTTACTTTTTGCATCAACTATTGCCCCTTCTTGTTTTTTTGTCATTAGCGTTTTATCAAATTCTCTTTTCTTATTTTGATCTTTCCCCTTGCTGTCTGTTTGGTTTTCCTTGCTGAAGCTCTTAATTCTTATTACCGGATACACTGCTGATACTCTGTTAACTTCCATAATGCCACCTCCTTGTTTGTTATAGAAAAGTTTGGAGTCTCATATTATATATATCGGCAGAAAAAAAATAGCCCTTACTGATTTCCCAATAACGGCTTTTATTTCCTGTAGATTTTAATTGCTTTTATCGTTAGTTTTCTAATATTTTCGTGCGCTATTTTTGTTAATCAATCTGAAAACAATATAGCCGATTAAAGCAATAACCGCAATCGGGAATATTAAATTAAGTACCCAACCTACTATGCGTAACGCAATTATGAATAAGAAGATCATAACAATAATTGTTATTATTTTTTTTAATTTATCATCCATTTTATTTTTACCTCCAAGGAATATTATAGGTAAATTATACTACTGTATTTTATATTTGTCTATAGCAATTTAATTATTTTTAATTCGAATATTAATTTTTTTAATATTATAATGAATTTCCTTAATCATTACTTAGTTTTTTCATATACCAATCGGTTAATTGCTGAAATAGTTGTTTCAATTTCACTCACTGTATTAAAATACCCAACACTAAGTCTGACCATACCTGTCCTGCTGGTATTAAAATGCTTGTGAACAAGCGGTGCACAGTGCTGACCGGCTCTGCACTCTATATTATATTTTCTGTCCAAATAAGTGCTTACTTCGGTTGAATCGGTGTCTTTAACAGTAAAAGCAATAATACCTGAATTTTCCTTTACATTTGGAGGACTGAAAACCCTAATTTTTTTATTCTGAGAAAGCCCGTCATACAGCCGCTTAACAAGTTCATCTTTTTTTGTTTTTATAACTGATAAACCCGTCTTATTAATAAAATCAATTCCTGCTCCAAGCCCCACAATTCCAGGCGTATTAAGTGTTCCGCTCTCAAATCTGTCGGGTAAAAAATCAGGCTGGAATAAATATTCCGACCTGCTGCCTGTACCACCGCTCATTAATGGATTCAGCCTTATGCCTGGTGCAGTATACAAGCCACCGGTACCCTGAGGGCCCAACAGGCCTTTGTGTCCTGGAAATGCCAGCATACTTGCAGGAATTCTCTCAAGATCGACCTCAATACTTCCCACCCCCTGTGAAGCATCCAGAAGAAACATGATTTCTTTATCTGCAGCAATTTTACCTATTTCACGCACAGGTAAAATAATGCCATTTACATTAGAGGACAATGTACATGCAATTAATTTGGTTTTCCTGTTTATATGCCTTTTAATAATGAAAGGATCTATCCTTCCCTGCCCGTCTGCATCTACAATAGTCAACTTTATTCCACTATATTTTTCCATGGTTTTAAGTGGCCTGAGTACTGAGTTATGTTCCATACATGTAGTAATTACATGATCTCCCTCTTTCAAGCTTCCTAATATAGCTATATTCAATGCTTCTGTAGCATTTTTGGTAAAACATATATTCAGGGAATCCTTAATTTTGAGAAGTGAAGCAATTTTCTCTCTTGTATCGTTAACAGCCAGTGCACTTTGTACCGACATGTAATGACTTCCTCTACCCGGATTGGCACAATAGTTCCTTATGCATTTTTCCATTGATGAAAATACTGTTTCAGGTTTTGGAAAGGAAGTAGCAGCATTGTCAAGATAGATCATTTTAACCTCCATGAGCCGCATAACGGCTAAAAGATATTGATAATATTATTTACTCCTAATACGCTATAAGGCGAATTAAGGAGGTTAATTGGCTTTACTTACTATCATGTTATGAATACGGGGTTAACATGTTTACAATTATAAAACTTATGAAATG
>JAQSXC010000206.1 GCA_029266335.1 Eubacterium sp.
AGTAATAAAAACACTTATCCATTATATCCCTTAAACAGGAACCAAACAATAATGCAGCATACGTTCCGTATCCGGTAAAATTGTATTAAGGCTTTAGTTTATACACTTTACATTATACTGTTTTCCTTTGCAGCTGCTTCAGGCTCCTTTACAAGCATTCTTACTGAAAAGGCAATCAAGACTAGACCAACTGTAATATTTAAAACCTTAATTATTTCCTCTGTCATAATAGGCTCCAGCAATCCTGCAAGAAAAGCCACTGCACCTAAAAATACCAGGGTTGTCATAACAGCGCCTGCTCCGAATAAATACATATCTTTTCTGTTAAATGATTCAGTTGAAATTTTTGATGCAAAAACCCCTGTCCAGAACAGGATGGTTAACGGATTTGATGCCGTCAATACAAGGCACAGCAAAAATGAATTCGATGTATTATTGTTTCCAGCAAGGCTTCCCATACCGGGAATTATGTGTATATCCAAGGCTCCCAATAAAGTACCTGCACCAAAATATATTAAAATTATTATTCCGAAATATTTTAAAACTGTTTTAAAGCCCTTCTTGTCAATTAATTTGCCGATACCTAAAACAGCCAGCAATACAAAGAGTGCATCCACCAGGGTTGCTGCCAGTACGGCTGCCTCAGCAGCGCGTATTCCCGACTCTGTTGCTGTTTTCAAAACAAATATGAAAACCGGACCGATTGCTATTTGAAGTAATAGTCCAAATTTAAAGCCCTTAAAAAACATCTGATTCTCCTTAAAGTTTTTTTTCTTATAAGTACATCAAAGTGAGCTGACAAATTGATAATTTTTTTGTAGTTCCATTCTTATTCCCATTATCGTTTTGTGCATAACGCGCTTTATCATTTATTGCCCGAACTCTCAAAATTAAGATTTTTCAATGTAAAAATTCCTTTATTATATTGAATTTCCGAGGTTATTTCACCGACAAAGTCAGGAGATGCATAGGATTTACGAACTAATCCCAATGCAAATCGTCCTGTTAATTTTTTATCTTTAAATTCAAAACGAACAATATTACTGAAAACAATATTTTTGTTATCTATATCATTCACGGGATTATCCAATTCAAGAGTATATACTTTTTTACCTGCTGTAACCTCTGCCATTAGTGAGCTGCCTTTTTTATATGTTTTAAGTTTTACCTGTTTTTTCAGTTGCTCAACATAATTTGTAAAACTGTAATCCCTAAAGTATTCCGGATTTGGAACCAGGTAATCCTTGCTTTCAGGATTGTCTGACAGGACCGCATTTTCTCCTGCTTCAATAATGTGAAGCTCTTCCACCGAATACCCCGTTCCAGATCCCACATATAGAACAACCGCCAGTTCTTCTTTTCCATCACCATCAAAGTCATTTAAGTCCATTTGTGGAAGAATAAATCTTGGTGTGAGATAACTCCAGTTAAAGAAATGCCCTTTATCGTTGTAATACAGAATGGTGCCTTCATCCTTTATACCATAGAGATATATTTTTTTATCAGGAATTGCTGCAAGTAAAGGAAACTTTGAAGCTTCATATTCCTCCCAGGATTTAACCACCTGCGGTGTATAATGTGCATCACCTGTATTTTGAGGTTGTACAGCCTCCCGGCTATATTCCGTATTTAATGAAATTACCTTTGAGGAGGATGCTGCAGAACTTGATTTTGTGTCAGTTGGCTGAGATATGTATAGCCTGTTGTTTGCTGCACAGGAGCACAATCCTATAGTTAAAATTAGAGCAGCAAATATAATTTTAATAAATGTTAGGCTCTTTTCAAAATTTTTCATATGTGTACCTCCCCTTATTTACAAAACGGGTCATTATCCTTATCCTGGTTCCAGATGTATTCAATACCGTTTGCAACTGTCTGCGCGGCTTTCAACGAAACAGTGTCGGCTACAAAGCCCAGTGTCATATCAATACCAGCTGATACCCCGGATGAAGTATAATACTTTTGATCAACAGTCCACCTTGCTTTTTTCATCCAGTTAACTGACATATCCTGCTCACAGACCCAATCAAAGGACATTTTATTTGAAGTTGCCTGTAAGCCTTTAATCAAACCTGTTTTAGCCAGTAGGGCCGAGCCTGTACATACTGTCAGAACATATCTTGCCTCCTGACAAAGCTTTTTTACAACATCTATAAACTCTGAATTGAATACCTCTTTTCTGGTTCCAAAACCTCCGGGAATCAACAAAATGCCTCCGGCAGCGATATCCACCACCGCCTTGGTTTCGATCCTCACATTTTGACTGCTCCTGACAATTCCACCCTCAAGTGAATAGTATTCAATACTAAAATGCTCATCCAACTTTCCGATTATTTCAACAGGTCCAAACACATCCAAAGTTTCAAATTCATTAAACAGAATAACATTAAAACCCGTCATTAAAATTACCTCCTATGATATTTTGAAACTGCATAAAAAAGTAATCAAAACGGATTGTTTTGTCCACTTACCCAGCCTTTTGCCACCCAGTATTTTTTATCAGTATGGCCATCCCGGTATCCGGACTTAGTATGTATTTCCCTTTCCGGGACTTCCGTTGATCACAGATTTTCACTTACATGGCTCCTTTTGTGTTCATGAAATTCCGAATAAGTATCATTCACCAATTATTTTTACAAGTACTCTTTTCTCTCTCTTACCGTCATATTCTCCGTAGAAAATTTGCTCCCAGGTGCCAAAATCAAGCTTACCGTCAGTTATTGCCACCACAACTTCCCTGCCCATAAGCTGTCTTTTGAGATGAGCATCCGCATTATCTTCAAAACCATTATGTTTATATTGACTATATGGTTTTTCAGGTGCCAGAGTCTCCAGCCATTTTTCAAAATCCTGATGCAGTCCGGCTTCATCATCATTTATAAATACGCTGGCTGTTATGTTCATCGCATTGACTAAAACCATTCCTTCCTTAATACCACTTTCATCAATGCACTTTTGAACCTGACCTGTAATATTTACATATGCTCTTCTTTTCGGAGTGTTAAAATATAGTTCTTTTCGGTAAGATTTCATGCTGGTTTCTCCTTTTTCATTTCTTACATATTCCATATTTTATCATATCAATGTGTTCTTTGTATTCATTTACCATAATTTCTGTTTCTTCAAGGCTAAGCTGAGCTGTTCTTCCTTTTGCACTTTTTATATATTTATTATAAATGGAATCAAAACATAGTGTTATAAATTCCAAGGCTTTTTTAATATCAACTTCATCTCTGAATAATGAATAATCAATATCTTCAAAAACAACAGGCATGTTTTCAGAATAGATTTTCTGATACCTGAGGTTCATTTCATCCTCCAAACCCGCTGGCGTAACAACGAAAGCCTCCATAAGGAGTTTATACAGAAGGGGCTTCTCACCAGCGATTTTCATTTTAATTACACCTCTCTGCATTATTCTTTCAAAAATATCCCCGGAGGCTTTTACATCATAACTGTAAAACTTTTTTATAAAATATTCTATTGCATAATCAAGCAAATACAAATAAATATTCTTCTTACTTCCAAAGTAGTGAAAAAGCAAGCCCTTTGATATGCCGGCCTTAACTACTATATTATTGGTCGATGCCAGCTCAAAACCTTTCTGTACGAATTCTTCCAGGCAGACATTAATTATTTTCTCTTTTTTTTCTGTATTTAATTTTTCAAATGTCTGATTCATCCGGGTTTCTCCTTAAAAACTGCTGTAATATCTCAAGATACTTTTCAGGATTGCTTAAACTGATTTCACCATGCCTGCTCTTTTCTATAATTTTTAATTTACTGCCTTCAACTATGGTATTGAGGTACATAGCCGATTTTTTCATAATTGGCAGCTCTTTCTCTCCAACCAGTATTAAGGTTCTGGCAGCAGTATTGCTCATGCCCTCTGGAACAGTATAGCTCCCATTACTTTTTGTCATATTTATCAATGATTCTTTAGACATTCTTATACTATCATTATAGTAGTTTTCAAATAATAGTTCGGGAACCATTAATGCCTTTGCCTGTAATTTAGCATACCATCTTTTTTTAATCAGCCCAAAGAAGAGATTGTATGCCGGCACTGCCAATGCAACAGAAATTTTTAAAGGATAAAGCAAAGCGCTTTCTACCACAGCGTATTCAGAAATATTTCTCTCACGTGCCAAAACCTCAACAACAATTTGAGCACCTATTGACAATCCACAGATTGCATATACCCTACCATAGTGCTTATCTTTTATATAATCAATAATTTTACCGGCTGCTTTTTCTATGCTTGTAAATTCAGTTTTGCAGTCCTCACCATGCCCGTCAATAATGGGCGTAACTATATAATACTTTTTTTGTAATTCCTCTATTTGTTTCTGCCATGACCACCAGGACAATCCCCCTCCATGTAATAAAATTATTACCGGTAGCCTGCAGTCACCAAACTCTTTAATCAGCATACTCTTCCTTCTCCTTTCGGATCTTTTTTGACCACATGGTCAATATATTGGTTATAGTATAAATCCAATTGACCACGCAGTCAATATTCTTAATAAATGTCAACAACGAAAAACACCAATAACCTCACTTTTTTAAAATGCAATTTTTTTGTTTATTTATTAACATAATGGGTTTTAACCATCAAAAAAAGAAGCTGAAGGCTTCCTTTTTGAAAACATATACTATTTTATACCGTTTATAAGGTAATACTACTGTAATAACAATAACGCCTTTCTCTTTATCTGGCCAGCCAGCCACCATCAACAGCAAGTGTAAAACCATTTACATAATCAGCTGCACCGGAGGCAAGAAAAACAACAGCGCCTTTCATATCTTCAGGTCTCCCCCATCTTCCTGCAGGTATCCGTTCCAGTATGGCAGAACTCCTGCTTTCGTCAGCCCTGAGCGGGGCTGTGTTGTTTGTTATCATATATCCCGGGGCTATGGCATTGACATTAATATTAAATTTTGCCCACTCATTGGCAAGTGCTTTTGTAATGCCCGTAACTGCACTCTTGCTGGCAGTATAGGACGGAACTCTGATCCCACCCTGAAATGAAAGCATGGAAGCTATATTAATTATTTTACCGCCTGAGCCCTGCTCAATAAATTTCCTTGCAGCTGCCTGACTAAAAAAGAATACCGTTTTCAAGTTAATATCAATTACGTCATCCCAATCTTTTTCAGAGAAGTTTAAAGCATCTTCTCTTCTGATTATTCCTGCATTATTTACCAGTATATCAATTCTCCCAAAGTGTTCTGTTGCTTCATCAATAATATGTTCAACAGGTTCTGTACTTGTCAGATCAGCTCTTATTGCCAAAAACCTCCTCCCAAGTCTGTCAACTTTTTGTTGTGTTTCTCCCATGGTACCAGAGCTGATCCCAACTATATGTGCTCCTGCTTCAGCAAGGGCAATTGCCATCCCCTGACCGAGACCGGTGCTGGCACCGGTAACAATTGCAACCTTTCCTTCAAGTTTAAAACTGTCAAGTATCATAATTTACCTCCTAAAGCTGTCTTATTAAGCAAGTATTTTTATATCAACCGGATCCATATCTGCAAATACCTGATTTTCCCCCACCATTCCCCATATAAAGGTATAATTCTGAGTAGCGCAACCCGAGTGAATGGACCAGCTTGGAGAAATAACAGCTTCCTCATTTCTTATCACTATATGCCTGGTCTCAGTGGGTTCCCCCATATAGTGAAATACTGCAGCTGTTTCAGGAATATCAAAATATAGATAAACCTCCATCCTTCGGTCATGTGTGTGGCAGGGCATAGTATTCCATACGCTTCCCGGTTCCAGGACAGTCATACCCATTACAAGCTGACAGCTCTTTACTCCGTTGGGATGAATATACTTGTAAATGGTTCTTTTATTTGAAGTTTCCATTGTTCCCAGTCTATCAGGTTCTGCCTTGCTTATTTCAATTTTTTCGGTGGGATATGTACTGTGAGCGGGAGCACTGTTAAAGTAAAACTTTGACGGATTGGAAGGATTGTCGCTTGAAAAAAATATGTCCTTTGAACCCTTTCCTATATATAGTCCATCCTTATTCCCAATTATGTATTCAACACCATCTACAGTAATTTTTCCGCTTGCACCGATATTTATAATCCCTATTTCCCGTCTCTCCAGAAAATATGCTGCCCTTAACCCATCTCCCGCCTCAAGCTTCAAAGGCTCTACCGGACAAGCCGAACCGGTTATAATTCTGTCTACATGGCTGTATACCATCTTTACAGAACCCGGAACAAAAAGCGATTGAATCAAAAATTCCTTGCGTAGTCGTCCGGTATCATAGTTCTTAACATCCAAGGGGCTTGAAGCAAATCTGGTTTCCATAATTAAATCCCTCCTATAATTTATATTTTTTTTAATTCTTTTAGAAAAATATTTAAAAGGTAATTCTGTTTCACATTATAAAACTGGGTTTCATAAATCAACAAAAAAATTATTTATGTCCCATTCTTCTTGAGATTTTTTTTGAAATATTTCTGACAAAAGCACCAATCTCAGCATCCTTTTTCCTGCTGATTATGTCAGACGGTCCTGCAACACTGACAGCAGCTATTACATTATCCCTGTAATCATAAATGGGTGCTGCAACACAACGTATCAACTCATCATGTTCCTCATCATCAAGTGCATAGCCCAACCTGCGTATTTCATTGATCTGCTTCTTGAATTCTTCAAGGCTTGTAATAGTATGGGAGGTATATCTGGTAAAATCATAGCCTGACATCAGCTCATCGATTTCACTGTCACTGAGTCCCGACACCAGACTCTTGCCCAAACCCGAACAGTGCACCGGTATTCTTCTGCCAATCTGTGAATATAGTCTTATATCTCCAACCGTATCAAACTTGTCGATATATACAGCGTCACAACTGTCCAAAATTGCAATATGGGCTGCAAGATTATATTTCAACGACAATTCTTTGAGATATGGTCTGGCTTCGGTTTTAAGTTCAACATTGTTCAGGTATACACTGCTGAGTTCAATAAGTTTTAACCCAAGCCTGTAAACCGATTTGTTGGCAACCTTTTCAATATAGCCCCTCTCAGCCATTGCTGAAACTATCCTATGAACAGTGCTCTTATGAAGGGCAAGTCTGTTGCCGATTTCGGTTACACCAAGACCTTCCTTTTCAACACTCAATATTTCCAGTATATCTAATGCTCTATCAATTACCTGTATATTATTACTCACCGTACAACCTCGTTCCACATTATGATACTGTGTTTCATTAATAATACTATCATGAGAAATACAAAATAACAATAACTCTCATTAAACTTTTAAGGAGATATTTTGAAGAAAAGCAACTACCCGGTAAATCCGGATATAAATTATCAAAGTTTCTGTTTTACAGCAATATACTATACGTATATTTCACTGGCTCTAATCTGGTCGCTGGCCTGTATATCCCCGTAAAACATCGAAAACAAACCGGCCGTACTTCTTTGGGCCAGGGGCAGCATCTGTCTGCTGATTTCATAATATCTTTTCTCATCATTAAATATAACACTGTGCCTGTGACTAGCCTTAATTGCACCAATAGCATTACACCTTATAAACTGATCGATACTCTCCAGATAACAGCCTTTATCGCATGCAAGATAATCAGGTGTTTCATAAAACGTATCCCTTACAAATTTTTCAAACCTGTGGTGTT
>JAQSXC010000207.1 GCA_029266335.1 Eubacterium sp.
GAATATACATTGTTATATGGGATAAATAGTATTATACTTAAGCTTGCGTATGTTTTGCATGGGCTTTTTACATATGAAGCGATTTGTATTGTTTAAAGTTAATTTTCTATTTAATTGTTCAATAGTTTTTGTATTATTAAATTATTTTTTGGAGGTAAAGCGTGAAAAATGTATCTGAGGTTCATCATACATTTCACGCAGAGAAAACCCGCAAAAGCGGCTTTTCATTATTATTTTCGACGCTGCATGGCAGCGGGAGGAGAGATTATATGATTTATAAAAAATACGGAAAAACCGGCAAGGACATCTCGGTAATAGGATTTGGCGGCATGAGATTCCCAAAAACAGGTGATACCTATGATTACGAGACAACAGCGAATTAATAATGGGTCATGCTTTTAAAAATATGAAGAAGGAGTTCTATGTCTCCACCAAAAGCAGCCAGAAGGACGGTTCCAAGCTGAGAGAACAGCTTGAGACTTCACTAAAGAGAATGAATCTCCAGAAAATAAACTTCTTTCACATATGGTGCATTCTGAATATGGATGACTACAGAAGCAGGATGGTTAAGGGCGGAGCATATGAGACCGCACTCAAAGCCAAGGAAGAAGGACTGATTGAGCATATAGTATTTTCAACCCACTGCAATGGTGATGAAATCGAGACAATTGTAAATGAAGACTGCTTTGAAGGTATGACGGTTGGTTATAATATTCTTAACTTCCCATTCAGGCAGAAGGGACTGCAGGCAGCTTACAGAAAAGGTCTTGGAGTTGCAACAATGAACCCGTTGGGAGGAGGTCTGATTCCTCAGAAGGCTGACTATTTTGATTTTATCAGGACAGCTGAAGATAAAACTGTAGTGGATGCAGCCTTGAGATTTGATGCTTCTCACGATGAAATAACAACTGTCCTTGCAGGAATGGGTAGTGTTGAAGAAGTAATTCAGAACTGTCAGATAGGTGACAATCTCAAGAAGCTGGATGATAAGAAGCTGAAGGAAATAGAAGGCATGCTGTTCAATTCAATGGATAAGCTCTGTACAGGCTGCCGTTACTGTGAACACTGTCCTAAGAAAATACCCGTATCAAAATACATGTTGTCCTATAACAACAAGATACTCCAGAACGAACAGGAAGTGCTGAACAACCTTAAATGGCACTGGGGTATTGAGTACAAGAATGCTAAGGACTGTATTGAATGCGGAATCTGCGAAAATAAATGTACCCAGCACTTGCCTATTATAAGCAGGCTCAAGGAAATAGGTGTCTGGGGAGATGCTGCTGATAAATTATGAGGCTCCCAACGTCAAAAAGCTGCATAACAGGCTTTGGAACGGCGTACCGGCTATGGAAAAATCGAATTGTTTAAAAAGAAAATAAGAAAAAAGAATTTCTTGATATTATTGAAATGAAGCATGTTGGCTGTAAGTATGGAGAATACAGCAAATAATATGAAGATTTAAAGAGCTGCAATACTTAATTGGATATAAAATTAAAAGATAATCAGGTCTATTGGCCGGTGTTATTATTTTCTGAGCGCTTTATGGTGATCGGGGATAATAGCACCGGCTTTATTATTATTTAACATTTACCTTATCTATAATATTTTTTTGCGATTGTACTCCTATATAAACATTGATGCTACCCGCATTCAGGGCTTAAAATGACTATGACAAAAAAATAACAATAAAGTGTAAGGAATTGCTGCAAAGCATTTATTTATAAGTAATTCCAAGTATTTGAGGAGGCGAAAAAATGCAAGATTCAAGGTTTGAAGTTGTCGATGGTATCTTAAACAAATATGATAATAACAAATCATATCTGATTGCAGTTCTGCAGGAAATTCAAAATGAATACAAATATTTGCCCGAGGATCTTTTGGAATATGTTGCAGAAAAGCTGGATGTAAATCTCTCAAAAATATTCAGTGTTGCAACATTCTATGAAAACTTTTCACTGGTTCCAAAAGGAAAATATATTATAAAAGTTTGTGACGGTACAGCCTGTCATGTCAGAAAATCAATTCCAATATTAAATGCTATGAGAAAAGAACTTGGACTTAGTGAAAGCAAGCATACAACAGAAGATATGCTGTTTACGGTTGAAACTGTATCATGTCTTGGTGCCTGCGGACTGGCTCCGGTTATTACTATAAACGACAAGGTGTATGCAAAGATGACGCCGGATTCAACAGTTGAAATTATAAGGACTTTAAGGAGTGAAGGATAATGAAAATAAATAATCTTGATGAATTAAAAACCTTTTCTGCCAAGTCAACTAAAGCATTAGAAAATCAGAAAAAGAAGGTTTTGGTATGTGCCGGTACAGGTTGTGTCGCCGGGGGATCTATTGAAATTTACAACAGAATCAGAGAACTGATTGAAGCACATGACCTTTTGGTTGATCTGGAGCTGGATTATGAAAAAGAAGGTATTGGAGTTAAGAAAAGCGGCTGCCACGGCTTCTGTGAAATGGGACCTTTGGTAAGAATTGAGCCTGAAAACTACCTGTACCTGAGAGTTCAGCTTGAAGACTGCGTTGAGATAGTTGAAAAGACTCTCATTAACAATGAACCTGTAGAACGTTTAATGTTCAGCTCAGAAAACCGTATTTATAAAGCGCAGGAAGACATTCCTTTTTACCACAAGCAGACAAGAATGGTTCTGAAGAACTGCGGAAGCATTAATGCCGAATCCTTCACGGAATATGTTGCAAAGGGCGGCTATGAAGCTCTCAGCAAGGTACTTTTTGAAATGGAGCCACAGGAAGTCTGTCAATCCATTATAGATTCCAACTTAAGAGGAAGAGGGGGCGGAGGTTATCCTGCCGGAAGAAAGTGGTCACAGGTACTCAGACAGGACAGCGAAATAAAATACGTTGTTTGTAATGGTGACGAGGGTGATCCGGGAGCCTTCATGGACAGAAGTATTATGGAAGGTGACCCTCACGGTGTTATCGAGGGTATGCTAATAGCAGGCTATACAACTAAGAGCACTGCCGGATATATATACGTTAGAGCCGAGTATCCTCTTGCTGTTGAGAGGCTTAGAATTGCAATAGAAGATGCCAGAAAACATGGACTTCTTGGAAAGAACATTTTAAATTCAGGCTTTTCCTTTGATATAAACATTAATAAAGGTGCGGGAGCATTTGTTTGCGGTGAAGGTAGTGCGCTGACAGCCTCTATCGAAGGTGAAAGAGGTATGCCGAGAGTAAAACCTCCAAGAACTGTTGAAAAGGGTTTGTGGCAGAAGCCTACTGTACTTAACAACGTTGAAACCTTCGCCAATGTTCCATTGGTGATAAAAAACGGAAGTGACTGGTTCAAGGGAATTGGACCGGAAAACAGCCCGGGGACAAAGGCTTTCGCCATTACCGGTAATGTCAATAATACAGGTCTTATAGAAGTTCCTATGGGAACTACCTTAAAAGAAGTAATCTTTGATATCGGAGGAGGCATCAAGGATGGCAAGAAATTCAAGGCTGTTCAGATAGGCGGCCCTTCAGGAGGATGTCTGACAGAAGAACATCTGGACCTGCCGCTTGACTTTGATTCCTTGAAAAAGGTTGGAGCCATGATCGGTTCCGGCGGATTGGTTGTAATGGATGAAGATACCTGTATGGTTGAGGTTGCAAGATTCTTCATGAACTTCACACAGAACGAATCCTGCGGAAAGTGTGTTCCCTGCAGAGAAGGTACAAAGAGAATGCTTGAGATCCTTGAGAAGATAGTTGCAGGAAAAGGAACTGTTCAGGATCTGGATTTACTTGAGGAATTGGCTGATACCATAAGCAGTACTGCACTGTGCGGCCTGGGTAAATCAGCAGCAAGCCCTGTTGTAAGTACCCTGAAGTATTTCAGAGATGAATATCTTGAACACGTAGTTGATAAGAAATGTATTACACATACCTGTAAAGCTCTGGGTTCAATTGTGATCGAAAAGGAAAAGTGCAAAGGCTGCAGTAAATGTGCAAGAATATGCCCTGTTCAAGCAATTGACGGAAAAATCAAAGAGCCGTACACAATAAATCAGAATAAGTGTATCAAATGCGGCGCCTGTATCGAGGCTTGTGCATTTAAAGCTATAAAGGAGGCTTAACGCGAAGGAAGCATCCGGTGTATTTGGGATCTTCGCGCTTCAAAAAGCCGCAAGCGTCTTTTCATTACTGTAGTATAGCGTGCACGTACTTTAGACGTTGGGCACGCAGATAGGAGAATTTTTATGGGAAACATGATAATAGATGGACAGATAGTTGAATTCAATGATGAGAAAAATATACTTGCCGTTATACGTAAAGCGGGTATAGAGCTTCCAACCTTCTGCTACCATTCAGAGCTGAGTGTTTACGGCGCATGTAGAATGTGTATGGTTGAGGACAAGTGGGGCAGTACTTTAACCTCCTGCTCAACTCCGCCCAAGGATGGAATGGAAGTTTGGACTAATACCGATAAATTGAAAAAACATAGAAAAATGATTCTGGAATTGCTTCTGGCCAATCACGACAGGGATTGTACCACCTGTGAAAAAAGCGGAAGATGCAGACTGCAGGAAATTGCTCTGAAGGTTGGAGTTAAAAGAATCAGATTCGGACAGGAAAAGAAGGAGCTGCCGATAGATGATCTTGGTCCTTCGATTGTAAGAAATCCAAACAAGTGTATTCTTTGCGGAGACTGTGTCAGAGCCTGTCAGGAAATCCAGGGCGTAGGTGTATTGGATTTCGCCTACAGAGGTTCAAACCTTCAGGTTACAACAGCCTTTAACAAATCGCTGAGCCATGTGGATTGTGTAAACTGCGGACAGTGCCGTGTGGTATGTCCTACCGGTGCTTTGATGATAAAGAAGGACATTGATAAGGCTTATGAAGTTCTTCAGGACAAAAACAAGCGTGTAATTGCCCAGATAGCTCCGGCCGTCAGAGTTGCCATCGGTGAAGAGTTCGGATTGGAACCCGGCGCCATTACTATGGGCAAAGTAGTTGCCGCTCTCAGGAAGCTGGGCTTTGATCAGATATTTGATACAGCTGTGGGTGCCGATCTCACTGTTATCGAGGAAGCTGAAGAGCTGATGGACAGAATACAGAACAAGGAAAACCTTCCTTTATTCAGTTCCTGCTGTCCGGCATGGTTCAAATATGCAGAGCAGAAGCATCCTGAATTGATGGATAATGTTTCCTCCTGCCGTTCACCTCAGCAGATGTTCGGTGTAGTTATAAAGGAGCAGTTCAAGAAGCTTCAGAAGGCTGACGGAAAAGAGAATGTAGTCATTGCAATCATGCCATGTACCGCAAAGAAGTTTGAAGCGGCAAGACCTGAAAATGCAACAGAGGGAATTCCTGATGTAGATATGGTAATAACTACCCAGGAGCTTGCAATAATGATCCAGGAAAACGGTATTGTATTTAATGAATTGGAAGATGAAGCTCTTGACATGCCTTTCGGTTTCACTAGCGGTGCAGGTGTCATATTCGGTGTAAGCGGAGGCGTTTCCGAAGCTGTTTTAAGATATTACTACAAGGAAAGAAATACTTCCACTCTCCAAAGCATTTCCTACTCCGGTGTAAGGGGAATGGAAGGCGTGAAAGAGGCTACTGCCGAGATTGATGGCAGAAAAGTGAGAATAGGTGTGGTTCATGGCCTTAAGAATGCTGAAACCCTGATAAAGAAGATTGTAAAGGGTGAAGAAAAGTTTGACTTTGTTGAAGTTATGGCTTGCCCGGGTGGATGTATCGGCGGTGCAGGACAGCCAATCCCACAGAACAACGATGTAAGAAGAAAAAGAGCAAAAGGTATTTACAAGGTTGATACTGCATCTCCAATAAAGAGATCCGAGGACAACCCTGCTATTGAAGCCTTATACAGTGGTGTTCTGAAGAGCAACAGAGCAATCCTTCACAGACATGGTCATCATAAGTAATTAAAGTATGATTAAGGAATCGGAAGTTATTATTTGGTGATTCCTAAAATAGATTACCAATTTTAACACGGAGTTTTATTACTTAATCATGCCTGAGATCAATTCCAATGCAGTTTTCCCGGACAATAAAAAAGAAATCCGGGAAAACTGTATTAAAAAAATCCGCTATCTTGTCAAATTAATTATTCGCACTATAAATCTCAGAATTTTACAATTTAAGAATGGAGGTGAAGATCAATGTTTGAGAAAAAAAACTGTGAGATTCAGTCAACTACTTCAGAAGTTGGTTATTCAGTTTGTTCAAAAATGTCAGTTGTTGATGATACAAAGTCAGATATGGAGTATAACTGCTCTAAATGTACCGACAGGTAAATAACAATAAAAATATGGGCCATTTTACAATTGACATAATTTTAACAAGGGCTTACAATTATATTGTTATTTGTTTAACAAAGATGTGCGGAGGATAAATTCAATGCTTGATATCTATGTATGCGTAGGAAGCTCATGTCATCTTAAGGGTTCATATCAGATTATAAACTGCTTCCAGAAGCTGATAAAAGAAAATCGCCTGGAAGACAAGGCTGTTCTTAAAGCTTCTTTTTGTATGGGTAAATGTACAAATGGTGTTTGTGTGAAAGTGGGGGACGTCTTTTATGGAGATGTTGCCATTATCAATGCAGAAAGCTTTTTTCATGAGAAGGTTATTAATCAATTAGAGGCGACGTTATGAGTATAATACAATTCAAGGAAGCAAATTGTAAAAACTGCTACAAGTGCATACGGAGCTGTCCAGTCAACGCCATAGCTTTCAGGAATGATCAGGCTGAGATTATTCACGAAGAGTGTACTCTATGTGGAAATTGTCTTAAGGTCTGTCCTCAGAATGCAAAAAGTGTTAACACTGAAATAGACAAGGTAAAGAAATTCATAAGCAAAAAGGAAAAGGTTTATGTAAGCCTTGCTCCATCCTTTGTTTCTGCTTTTGATTATGATGAAAAATGGCTTTACTATGCTCTGAAAAAGCTTGGATTTACTCACATTGAGGGAACTGCCAACGGTGCATATCAAGTATCCAGACAGTATGAAAAACTTTTGCAGAAAAAAGAAATGAAAAATATAATCACAAGCTGCTGTTCATCAATAATTCTATTGATTGAAAAGTATTATCCTCAACTGCTCGGGCAGCTTGCACCGGTAGTATCACCAATGATCGCTCATGCAAAAATGTTGAGGGAAACCTATGGGCAAAGAATCAGAGTGGTTTTTATCGGACCATGCATATCAAAAAAAGAAGAATGCAACGATTTTCAGAATGACAACCAGATAGATGCCGTAATTACTTTTGAAGAGCTGGATAAGTGGTTTGAAGAAGAGGGCATCTATCAGGATGAAAACCTGGTGGACGAAATGAAGAATTTTGACAATATTGCCAGGATTTATCCCGTGCCCGGAGGTATTCTCAAGACTATAGACAGAAGCAGTAAAAAGAATTACAGATCTATCAGTGTGGATGGTGTTGAAAGATGCATTGATATACTTAATTCCATAGTTGAAGGCAATATTGAGAATTATTTCATAGAAATGAGCAGCTGTACCGGAGGTTGTATAGCGGGACCATGTATGAAGCAAGTACAGGGTGGTTTTCTGACAGCAAGGGAGAGATTGCTCAATTATGCAAAAAGGGCTGCAAATAACCAGGCCGACAATAAAAATTCTTTAATGGCTGCAACAAAAATAGATTTGTCCAAAACCTTTACCGATAGATCAAAAACAGTAGATTTGCCTTCAGAGGCAGTAATTCAGGGCATTCTGAACAGCATAGGCAAATTCAGCGGTGAAAAGGAATTGAACTGCGGTGCCTGCGGATACCCTTCCTGCAGAGAAAAGGC
>JAQSXC010000024.1 GCA_029266335.1 Eubacterium sp.
TTTTGTAGTATTTTCCACTGTGCTTGCTGAAGTATTATCTTTTATACCGCCAGCCAATTGAGCAGCTTCTTTTTCTACTACTAAAATACAGGACTGCATTGGAGCAAATTCAATATTGCATTTCAGAATGCTGTTTTCTAAAACATAATCCACATCCTCCAACTGCATATTTTCAAGATATAGTCTGCGTAATTTGCCGGGAACATTAATTTTTATTTCAGCATTATATGCCTGTGCATTATCCTGATTTACTATAAAGAATACCATATTGCCATCTATATCCCTCTGCTGATAGCGAATTGCTTCTATTTCACTGTGGTTCCGGCAAATACTGATAGAAGGGGTAATTACATTTTTTAAATGGTCATATATTTTGTTTCTATCCATAGCTAAGGATACGGCTTTATTTTTAAGATAATCTATCCTGGTGCTCTTTTCTCCATTAACAAGGTATGGAAAATTGCCGCTGTAAAATATCGTTCCTCCCTGCTCTGCAAACTCAATTAACACCTGCATAGTATTCATATCCAGAGTAATCATTGACGGCAGAATAATTGTCCTGTACTCACACAGCCCAATTTTTAAAATGCCCTCACTGACACTTCCATACTTTCGGATTAAACCTTCATCTCCAAAATGATAGTCAATATGCAAGCCTGCTAATGTTTCCGACAATACAATAAATTCTTTATCCAAAATGCTTATGTCCTGATTATTGCTACCATCATATGCAATCCATCCGCTTCTTATAGGATGAATCACAAGAGTGTCCACAACAGCTTTGCCCGAAGAAAGCAAAAATCCCAGTCTGGCAAGATAATCATTAAATTCTGAGTACTGCTTCCACCATGTCTGCTGTATAAATAATGACGGAGGATAATCCCTTTTTCTTACTCCCCGCAGAGTATATCCCTCAAGATGCTGGCACATGAGATTTACCCCATTGACATACTGCCATTCTGCTATCCACTTAAGTTCCTCGAAGTTTACATTCCATCCGCACAGAGCGTAGGATTCGGTTATAACACGTCCTTTGCCTAATTGTGCTGCAACTGAGCCTGCCTGTTTTGGAACTATGGGAGTACTTATCATTCGTCTGAGCCAATCAATTCCCGGCAGCTGCATATATTCGTAGAGAGGCATTACACCGCCACTGCCGGTCATCTGTGAGAAAAGGCTTTCTTCCATCATGATATGGCCTGTCAGCATGCAATTATGCTCCCGACACCAGTCTCCTATCTGTTTAGCATAAGAGTTGGAAAATAGCTTGCTGACTAACTGCCAAAAATCATACCTTACCTTCTCATATCCCTCCACAGGAAGGAACAGTCCAAGCAACTTTTCGACGATATCATAGCCATAATCTTTCTGAAACAAGTCTTTTATAGCGTATGACCAGGGTATATCCCCCTCAAAATCTCCGTATAGACGTGGTTCATCAGTAAAGAATCCCTTCATACCCTTTCCGAATTCCTCTCCAAATAAGGAATAATATTTCTCATGAGTTGAATCCAGAAAGGCCCTTACTGCTTCTTTGCTCATTACATCAATGTAATAGGGATTTGAGCAGTTTCGTATTATGTAAGCTGCATGATTTTCTTCAATATCTATGGTATCTATAGCAGAAATGCAAACTGCACTGTTTTCCAACAGGTTATGGAGGTATATTCCCAGAATACTCTCATCTTTACTTACAGACATACCTTTTTTAAGTTTCTCAAGCTTAAGCCATCTGCCATGCACCCTGTCCCCCAACGCAGTTACTTTTCCATCGGCAAATCCGCTTGGCCATCCATTTTCATCATATATCCAGGAATGCATTCCGGTCTTGTTGCCTTCCTCGATACAGGTTTCTATGCATTTCATCCACTCTTTACCCAGGTATTCAGTCTCAAGACCGGCACGGGCATGCATAAAATACCCTCCAAGACCGGCAGAACTCATTTCATTTACCTGCCACCTTAAAAGCTCCGGATCCAGTTTATCATTCCAGGACCAGAATGGGATTGGCCTGAATTCTTTATCAGGGTTTTTCATTTTATTTAAAAATTTATCCATAATATCCTCCGTAATTAAGGGACAAGTACTACCTTTATTGACTCATCGCCCTTTTCCGCAAGCGAGAAAGCTTCCTTGAAGTCTTCAAGTCTGAATTCATGCGTCACAATATCCTCAACCTTTACAATTCCTTTTTCAAGAAAATCTATAGCAACCTTGTATCCATCTCTCCCACTGATATGAGAGCCTGCAATATTGAGTTCCTTCCTGTCACCGATTATACTCCAGTCTACCGAGGTCTCTGAAGAAAATACACTGAATTCAACAAATGTGCCGTGTTTACATATCATTTTCAACCCCTGGACCACACCCATGGGATGTCCGGAATTATGAATATAGACGTCACAACCATATCCTTCGGTTAATTTCTTAACTTCCTCCACTACATCAACTTCAGCCGGATTCAATACAATATCTGCACCAAGTTTTCCGGCCAGTTCAAGCCTTTTGGGCTTCATGTCTATGCCAATCAACAGTTTCGGATTTTTAAGCTTTGCCAGTTGCAGCTTGCAAAGTCCGATAGGTCCAAGTCCAGCAACCACAACTACATCACCGAAATTAATGTTTGCCCGTTCAACAGTGTGTACGGAACACGACAGCGGTTCAATCATAGCAGCATGCTTTGGTTTTAGCGATTTGGATACCTTATGCACAACAGAACGGGAGTTGTATTTCATATATTCAGCCATACCGCCGTCTGCAACAAGTTTCTGGTGGCCGTATATATTCTGTGTCTCACACATCCAGTAGTCACCGCGTTTACAAAACCTACAGGTTCCGCAGGGTACAATCTGTTCGGCAATTGCCATATCTCCCAGTCCTAGCTTGTGTTTACGCCCTGCATTATCTCCCAGTGCCACAACTTCACCAATAAATTCATGTCCCGGAATTACAGGAGCATCATTCCATGGCGGTAAAACTCCTCCACCCCAAAACATTGCAGCTCCGTGATAAGATTTTATATCTCCGGCGCAAATGCCACATGCTTTGATTTTTACCAGGATATCATCTTCTCCTATTTCAGGAACTTTTCTCTCTTCATATCTATAGTCGTAGGGACCATAGCATACCACCGATTTCATATATTCAGGAATTTCAAAAGCTTTTTGCAAATCGAATCGCCCTCTTTCTACCATAAGTTAAACCTGCATCAGTCCTTGTTCTCAAACCTTAACCTGACAGGTTCTATTTATCAAATTCAGTATATTCAAAATAATCAAAGTCAGCATTTATACTCCTGCCGCTCAGATCCTGACAGCACAAGCCCACAAAAGCGCCGGTAAATCTTTCCTCCTGAACCTCCCAGAAGTATTCATCTGATAAGGTGCTGGCATCAAATACCGGACCTATTGCCTGCCAGCTGTTATTATCAAGGGAATAGCTGAATTGAAGCCTGTCATACTCAACTTTTACCCTCATAAAGCAGGTATTTGTTTCACCAATAGCAATCCCGTCTCCGATTGGATATTTATGAGCTTTATTGTCACAGAGCAAAATATTAATTATTTTTCCAAGAGTTTCATCATGTGATATGTGGAGGTAATAGTAATTCATTGTATCGTAAATACATATAAGACCCGCCATTTGCTGAAATGAACCGGGATTGAATTCAAGAGAAGTTTCAGCTATATAACAGAAGCTTTGCTGTCTCCTGGCAACGAGACTTTGCCTGTGCAGGGAGCTTAAAGATTCCTTCCCTTTTAGCCTGAGGTATCCAGGCCTTTCCTTTAATGACAGCATATCGTCCTTCAACGGAATTCTAAGGGTCTGGAAGTGAATGCTCAATACTCCTTTGTCAAAATCATCTCTATCAGGTTCGGGTGGATACTTATATTCCGGAAGGTCCGGAGCTACAGTATGGGTACTTGGCTGGTTACCTCCCGAGGTTTTCCTCAACCAGCCATCCCCGGTCCACATCATACTTTGGAGAGCAGTTTCTCTGCCCAGTATACATCTTTTTGTTCCATTCAAAGGTCTGGCACAAAGATGTGCCATATACCACTGACCATCCTGTGTTTCAACTATGCTTCCATGCCCTGCTTTTTGAAGTATTAAGCTGTCCTTTCCCTTTGAGGTCAGAACCGGGTTTTCGGGATCAACTCCATATGGTCCTTCGATACTTTTGGATCTGGCCATTGTAACAGCGTGCTCGTAGGAAGTTCCACCTTCTGCAGTCATCAGGTAATAGGTACCGTTTCTTTTATAAAGATGGGGACCTTCAGTAAAGCCCAGCCCGGTCCCCTGAAAAATATTTAAACTCCTTCCCACAAGCCTTTTTTCACCGGCTGAATATTCCTGCAGCATAATTCCGCCAAACCTGTTTCTGTTGTTCCTGTGATCCCATAACATATTTACAAGCCATTTTCTGCCATCATCATCATGGAACAGGGACGGATCAAAGCCGGAACTGTTTAAATAAACAGGTTCAGACCAATCACCGCAAATGTTCTCAGCAGTTACCAGATAGTTATGTGTATCTTTAAAAATAGCTGAAAAACTTTTTGTATTTGTATAAACAAGATAGAATATTCCTTCAGCATATGATAAGTAGGGTGCCCAGACCCCTGCAGAGCTTGGATTTCCAAGCATATCCAACTGGGAAACTCTGTTTAGAGGCCGTGCAATTAATTTCCAATGTATAAGATCTTTTGAGTGGTGTATTTGAACTCCCGGAAACCATTCAAAAGTGGAGGTCGCAATATAGTAGTCATCATTAACTCTTAATATTGACGGGTCAGGATTGAATCCTCTTAAAATCGGATTGTTTATCAATGTCACACCCCCAGAAATCTGTCTATTGACAGCTTACCGTTCAATTCATCTCCCATATTTACTACAAGCATGTTCCAGTTCAGAAAACCGCCGTTCATAACAGGCTTTCCTGTTTCAGGTTCATAGTACTCATGAAGGGTACCTGTTTTTTCAAGGTCCTCACCAAGCAGCTTCACCGTCTTTTCATATAATTCTGCGGCTTCACTTTTGTAGCCGTAATTCATAAGCCCTCTGAAAACAACATAGCTGACTATAATCCAAATGGGTCCCAGCCAGTTTGACGGATTGTTTGTGGCTGATAAGTCATACATTTTTTCGTCCTTTGATAATGCCCTGATACCCGACAAACTGTTAAAAGTTTCCTCATCAAGTATATGATTTTTGACAATTAGCTCTGCCTGTTCAGCTGTTGCAAACCCTGCCCACAAAGGTATAAACCCGGTCCATGTTCTTATTTTGATTGGCAGTGTATTCCAGAAAACACCAAGTCCTTTATGAAACCAATCATATTGCCTTGTTTTTATATCTACATCCACCGAATAGAAAAATTTATCTCTTTTGTCCCAGCATTCTTTTTGAATGCTATTGATAAGTCCTTGAGCTTTTTGTTCATAATGCGCTGCTCTGTCTGTCAGATTTAAATTACTCATGATCAATGCCATTGATTTAAGCTCGCGAACCATAAAACTGTTCAAAAACATATTGGCTGTTGAAAACCTGGGTCTGCCAAAGGTAGCCGGATCATTATCCATACCGATCATAACGTCATCGGCCCACACATATAACCCGCATTTTTCATTAAAATAGTACTTATCGTAGCAGCTAAAATAAAGTTCCAATTGCCGGGCATATTTTTCCATCCACATAAAATCGCCGGAATACCCGCTTATTATGCATATCTGTAAGCAAAGGAACGGTTTCATCATATTCAGAACAACCCCTTCCTTATGCTTCATTATCAAATATGGCTCAGGAAGTTCGGATTTCTCGACCATCATTGGAATATATCCGTCATTCAGCTGAAAATCAAAAAAGTTTATTATATTTCCCCGGGCGTGCTTTAATACTTTATTTTTCTGTTCAGCCTCTTCAGCGGAAGCATTCTCCTCCTGCTCAACAAGATTGAGCAAGGAATATACCGCCCAGAATGAATCCCAATCCCATAAATTACCGTCATATATGGATCCAGGATCTACAAACGGATGCTTAAGACATGAATTTGCATGTTTTAATGCTACAGGTATGTTTTCAATAAAATGTTTTCGCAGTAATACCTCGTATTTTTTTATATTATCCATTTAACAAAGCTCCTTAGCAAAAATAATTAACCCTTAATAGCTCCTGCAGTCATTCCATCAACGATATGTTTTTGCAGAATAAAGTAAAGCAAAAGAATAGGTGTTATTACCACAGCAACATCTGCAAATACCAGATTCCACTTTGTTCCGTATTTGCCCACATAGTTATAGACTGAAACTGTTACTGTCCATTTTGATGAATCACTTAATAAATAAAATGGCCCCATAAAATCATTCCAGATGTTTATAATTATAATTAGAGATGCAGTAACTATTGCAGGTCTTATAATAGGAAATATTATGGAAAAGAAAAGTTTTAAAAAACCTGCTCCATCAATATATGCCGATTCGTCAAGCTCCCTGGGAACAGTTTTCAGATATCCTGTAAAAAGAAAAATCGTGAACGGAAGCAATATAGCACTATAATAAAGAATCATTCCCAGATAGGTATTGTGGAGTTTAAGATTCACCATCATTTTAATCGTTGGAACCAGAGCTACCGGAATTACAAGGCCGATTATGAAGAGATAGTATATTTTATTCGTCAGAGCACTGTCCCTTCGTTGTATTACAAATGCAGCAAGTGCTCCTGAAACCATAATAACGAAAACCGCAGCTGCCCCTATTATCATACTGTTTATATAACCGGTCAGTACACTGCCCTCTGTAAATACAACCTTAAAATTATTAAACTGGAATTCATTTGGAAGTCCCAGGCTAAGCATCGCCGCCTCAGGCTCTGTCTTTACAGCATTTATCAGTATCATAAAAAGAGGGATGATGATTACAAGTGATAGTATAGCCAACACAATCTGAAGTATTATAAGATTTATTCTTTTTTTATTATTCATTACAAGTCCACCTCTCTCTTTCTCAGGAATCTAAGTACTACAATTGAGATGACACCAATGAATATGGATTGTAAAAAACCTGCTGCAGAAGCATATCCCCAGTTTCCTCCTGCAAATTTTCTGTAGATAAAAGTATTTATTACTTCAGTATCATATCCCGGCCCACCCTGTGTAAGGATTAATACAGCTTCAAATACCTTGAGCGAACTTATCATGGTAACTAATAAGTTTACTGTAAAAGTTGGAGCTATCATTGGAAATATAATGTTTTTACACTTCTGGGAATAACTCGATCCATCTATTTCTGATTGTTCAAGCAGATCATTGCTTATTGTTTTTATACCGGCCAGATAAATAATCATACTATAGCCGCTGCTTCTCCAAACTTCAGTACCAATAATGGAGAAAATGGCTATTTTGGAGTTGCTGAGCCATTCCTGAGCCAGGAAGTCCAGTCCTACGGCATTCAGAAACTGGTTTAAGATACCTGTAGTAGGATTGTAAATAGCAGTAAAAATATATCCGACTATTAATGGTGCAATAACTACAGGTACATAATATATTGTTCTAAAAAACCCACCGGTTTTTATCTTCTCATTCAATGCAAGTGCAAGTGCAAGACCAACAAAGTTAAGTAAAAAAGTTGTCAGAACAGAATAAATAAGTGTATTTTTAAAGGCCAGCGGGAGAACACCTTCCTGGAACAATTCGATAAAATTTTGTACACCTACAAAATCAATATTTTCAGCATATGTATTCCAGTTTGTCAGACCATAGTAAAAGCCCTGAATTGTTGGGAATATAAAGAAAACTGAAAAGATTAAAAGTGCAGGAAACAAAAAATATATGGGATATCTTTTTGTTTTATGCATATAAATCATCCTTTAATAGTAAGTGAATATAGTGGGTATAAAATGAAAAATGCTATTGGGATTGCCGGAAAGCTGAAATGTTAACAGCAAAAGAAATTTAATGTTGTATACAGCATAATATCATCAATATTATGCTGTATACTGATAAATTATTTATTTAAAACCTTCCAACTGCTTATTCTTACCATCCTTGATATAGCCGTCATTCAATGTCTTGACTGCCTTGGCGGCATCGCCTTTCATAATCAATTCCTGGCAGATTTTATCAAAGTCAACAAAACCCGCATCAACTCTTAGCTGTATCTGAACGGCACCTTTGTTTGCATTAATGTAGTTCATGATATCTTTTTGCGGTGCATATTGTGAAGAAGTAGCACTCTTATATACAGGAATACCGGGGTTGTGCTTATACCAGATATTTAGACCTTCAGTAGTTGTCATAAATCTCATAAATTCAAGAGCACCTTCAACATTCTTTGAATTCTTGCTGATGAATATCTGCTTGGGAGGATATAAGGAAGCTACACCTTCATCGTTTTCTGAAGGTAATGGGAAATACCCCAAGTCATCAGCCTTTTTATACTTGGTATTTATGTCAGGAAGTATCCAGTCTGCCTGGAATGCCATTGCGGCTGTTCCCTCAGCTAAAGCCTTCTGTTGCTGTTCATATGTTGCAGACGCTAAATCCTTATTCATATAACCAAGTTTATTTAATTCATAATACTTGGTAAAGGTATCCTTCAAGGCTGGAATATCCTTTAATTGGAGCTGATTTTTCTTAAGCTTGTCAACACCTTCATCTCCGCCTATAGTTGGCAGAATACTGCTCTGGAAAGCACTTAATGTATAAATCTGAGTAGGCCATACAGTGCCTGCAGCTTCAAATATAGGTGTAATCCCGGCATCCTTTATGGTCTTGCAAATATTTAAAAAGTCACTGTAGTTTTTGGGTAGACTGAGATTCAACTTGGTAAATACGGTTTTATTGTACATAACACCAAGAGCATTGTATGTACCCCATGGCACTCCATATATTTTTCCGTCTACAGTCTGATAACTCTTGATTGCATCTGTCAGATCATTTACAAATGGTTCATTTGTCACATCAACAAGCTGTGAATCTGCCTTCATATTTCTGTACTGATTTGCCCCAGACCAGAAATAGAATATGTCAGGCGGATCATTTGTAGCAAAACGTGTTTTTATTATATTCTCATAGTCGTTGCTGCTTGGGAATTCTTCAAGCTTAACCTTTACATCTGATTGTTTCTGAAAGCTTTCAATTATCTCATTAAAAGCAGCAACCTCATTATCGCCCCCATTTATAGCTGTAAAAGTTATTTCACCGCCAGCTTTTTTTTCAGCTGAAGAAGATGCCGCACTTTCGGTGCCGGTAGCAGCACCTGAAGTACCTGCTGATGAGGAACTTTCAGAACCTGAACCGCCGCATGCTGCCACCGACAGCATCATTGAAGCAGATAGAGTTACTGCAAGCAAAAGCTTACCCATTTTCATAAACAATATCCTCCTTTTTCCTACATGTCATTTGTATGCCTCAGTCACATTCCAATAATTTGCAAAACCTGTTAATAAGAGTTTTTATTCTTTTTTGGCTTTAAGCGACTGCTATACCTATGACCCTATTAAATTATTTTGTTTAGTAATTAAGAATTTTGATTGGTTTGACTTTTGAAGCGCTTCTATAATTATTATACAATCACATGTTTTTTTACGATTGGAGTATTCCTACTAATTTGTATGAAAAAATCCTACTTTTTTTAAAATAATTTTATATTTTCGTATTTTTATCCTTAAATTCCCCGGGAGTAAGACCTGTAACTATCTTAAACACCTTGCAGAAGTAGCTGTAATCATCATACCCCACACAGGAAGCCACTTCATAATAATGTGTACATATCCCTTTATCTATCAATTCTTTAGCTTTTTCTATTCTAATGTTTGTAAGATAATCTACAAAACTTTTTCCGGAAACATTTTTAAACACTCTTCCCAAATAGTCGGGATTAAGGTAATACTGTTTTGCATAGCTAAAAATTGAGATTGGTTCTGAGTAATCATTATTAATGCTTCTTATAATTTCTTCGACTATTTTTTTGCCACCTTTTTTGCATTTGGCAGCAAAAAAGTCACAGGACCTGTTTATTACAGGTTCGAATAATTCCTCTATTTCACAAGTACTGTAAGTGCTCATTATATCCTTAACATAAATAATACTGTTTTTTCCGCATTCTATGTCTATGGCAGTATTCATTGCATTAAGCTCTTTTTCGATTTCTCCCAACACAATTACCATACTTTTGTGCAGTAAATATACTGTAACATTATTAACCAGTAATTGCTTAATAATGTTTTTAAATATTTTTATGGACTTTTCCTTATCACCTGATCTGATGGAGTTTATTAATAGTTTGCTGTTATAGCTTATAAACCCTGTCTCCAGTACTTCTTCCTTTTGAGCATTTTGCCGGTACAAAACTCTTCCCCGCTGAGATAAATCTTTAGTCTTCAATACTCTTATTACCTGTCTGTAATTATTGCATAGCTCTTCGGGAGAGGCTATGAACTCACCTGCTCCCATACTGACATTAAGTCCTTTTTTATCCTTTATTTTGTTAATAATACTTTGTAAAATACTTCTGACCTGATTGTCTTTATTGTCCTTCAGGCTAAATAAAGAGACCACTTCTGCTTCAGCCTTGTTTATTATTACTATCTGCTTGTCCCCGGTGATTTTTTTTAATTCTTCCTCCAGAGTTTCTTTTATCAGACCAAAAAAATCCGTATTGTTATATACAGATCTTGCTTCAGTAATATCATCCATTTTGCTGACCGCACATATAACATGGGGAAACTGTAACCTTTCATTCAAAAGTGAGAGGTTTTTATCATACTCTTCTACCTTTGAGACTTCATCAAAAAGCAGCTGTTTTACAACTATTTCCGTGCTTGTGTCCTTGATTATTTTACTTTCTTCACTTTTTTTCTTATCGTCATTTATTTCAGCAATGCATTTTTCCAATATGTTGTTAAGCTCATCTTTTTTTACAGGCTTTAACAGATAGTCAAAAGCCTTGTTTATAATAGCCCACCTCGTATATTCAAAATCCGAATAAGCACTGATAACTATTAATTTTATTGCCGGAATTTTGTTTTTTAATGCTTGTATTAACCCTATTCCATCCATACCCGGCATACGCATATCCATAACAACAATATCCGGCCTTAAAATTTCTGCTTTTTCAATGGCTTCATATCCATCCTCTGCCTCCCCGACCAGCTCCAGCCCCAGGTTTGACCATTGTATGGCATTAACAATTCCTTTTCTTATAAAAACTTCGTCGTCTACAACTAATGCTTTGTACATATAATCCTCCTCTTATCTATCATATGTTGTCAGAATCAATTGGTAATTTAAGTTCGATCATTGTGCCGTAGTGTCCAGAACTGTATACCTGAATATATTCACCCTCTCCATAGTGCAGTCTGAGCCTGTTGCTGATATTCCGAAGTCCTATGTGGCTGTCAATGTAATTGAATTCATCAATATTTGAAGAATCTATCATATCTCTTACTTTAAGCAGTATTTCTTCAGACATCCCTGAACCATCATCTTTGATATTAAACTGAATATGCCTGTCCAGCATATTGCCGGTGACATTTATAGAGAGTCTGTTCTTTGCTCCTATTCTTCCGTGTCGTATACTGTTCTCAACGATTGGCTGCATTATTAATCTGGGTATCCTGAAATCCATGATTTCATCTGCAGCATCAATACAGAAGTCGATCTTATTCCCAAATCTTATGCTGCAAATGGTAAGATACCCTTTTAAATGAAACAATTCTTCTCTGACAGTTGTCGGTACATTTATATTTTTGACACTGTATCTGAACATATCTGCAAGTAAATTGATCATTTCTGCAACATCATATGCCTTTTGTATGTCGGCCATTCCTCTGATGGTATCCAGGGTATTGTAGAGAAAGTGAGGGTTAATCTGTGCATAAAGTAAATTTAGCTCGTATTCCCTTTCTTTTATCTGATATATATATTTGTTTTCAATAAGGGAATTGACCTCTTCAATCAAAGCATTAAAGGTTGTGTATATCCTGCCGATTTCATCTCCACCTTCTTCTTTCATTCTGATTGACAAATCTCCTTTTTTTACACTTTCAATCATTTTATCCAGCTTTGTTAACGGTTTTGAAATCTTAAGAGAGAATATAAATGAAATAATTGCAGTCAATAACAATGCAATTATTGAAATAACTATTGTTGTTGTTTTGATCTGAATTGATGCATCAAAGATTTCATCCTTTGGAATCAGCGATATTATTTCCCATCCTGAAATATTTGATTTTCCGTATGAAACCATATATTCACCATTTGGCGTTTTTGTCCAAAATGTACCGCTGTTACCCTTAATCTTACTGTTGATGCTGATATCCATACTACTTTTGTCAACAGCATCACCGGTATTGAAAATTAAGTTCTTATCCTCGTCTACCAGCAGTATCTGTGATCTTTTCCCGACAACTTTATTAGTGCAGATTTTTGTTATTTCATCAAAATTAAAATCCGCTTTTGCTATGCTGAATTTATTATCAAGGGTTACGTCTTTAATCATAATCGCGGTGGAATACACCAGTTTCTCTCTGCCCAGAACGGTCTCATTCCGGACATCTCCGAAATAAATATCACCATTTTTTTTGATTGCTTTTTGAACCCAGCTTAATTTATCAAATTGCAACGGTTCAACATCCGACATCTTTCCTGTGCTGGAATAAAACATCTTTCCATTATTGGAATAAAGAAAGAAGTTTTCAAGATCATTTTTTCTGATTGTATAAAAAGACCGCAAGAAGTAATCGCTCATCTTTGACTGAAATCTTACTCTTTCAAAATCATCCATTTCTGCAAACACATTCATGTCAGCGATATAATCAGAGTTATTGTAAGGTATGAGCATAATACTTTTTGCTCGGAGAAAATTCGACTCAAGATTTTTATTTATCTGATCAATAATCTCAAGATTGTACATTTTAAGTTTTTCTTCAACTGATCTGGAAGAGAAGGTATATGAAAAAGCTCCAATACCGGTAGTCAGGAAAATAATTATTATAAAATATGTTATAAATAACTTCACACGCAGCTTATTACTTTGATAGATAATAAAATTTATTAACCTTCTTGGTGCCCCCAGCATAAATTCGTCCCCCATCTGCATATGTTCGTCTGCGATTTAATATAGATTATTCATATTACATGTACTATTTCGTTCAATAATCCTGGTTCCAACTTGTATATTTATATTTTCATGGGTTTTGCATTCAATTATATCTACCAGTCTTTTAAGGGCCAACATTCCCATATTTTGTTTATACACCCTTACAGTCGTAAGGGGAGGTTCTAAGAATTCACAAAGAGGCATATCATCAAAGCCCACTACAGATATATCCTCTGGTATAATAAATCCCTTCTCTTTCAAGGCCTTTACAGCACCCGACGCTATGATGTCATTATCTGCAAACAAAGCCGAAGGAAATGACTTTTTATCCCTGGGCTTCTTTTGAATAATTTCAAGCATATCACCATAAGCACCTGCCAAAGTAGAATCCAGACTGTATATATATTTATTGTCCAGCCTGAGACCGTTGTCTAATAGTGCTTTAATAACACCCTGCTTTCTTTCCTCAAAGTTGGTAATTGATACCGAGCTATGCAAGTACCCTATTCGGGTATGTCCCGAAGCTATTAAAAAATTCACTACCCGGTAAGCACTATCAAAATTATTTATAACAACCGAATCATAATTTTCATGTGGAAAATGATTATCCATTATAACCAGCGGACATTTAATCTCTTTAAATTTTTTGAGATCCGAAGTATCCATCTCAGTAGCCAGTAGAAGGATACCCTCCGGATTGCTTTCAGACAGGACTTTAAATGCCTCCGCTATATTTTCATCGTTCCGGTTTAAATATAAAACCATCAGATTATAGCCGCTTATTCTAGCCTGCTGCTCAATTCCCTCTATAAGTGCAGAAAAAAATGGTGTATCGGCTACAACTTTACCGTGTTTTTTATATATTACAAATCTTATGGTTCTATTATGGTTTTGTAATCTTTTTGAGTGAATATTTGTGGTATAACCCATTTCTTCAACAAAATTTAAAATTTTATTTCTTGTATGTATTCCTATTCCGGGTTTATTATTCAATACCAGGGACACCGTAGACGGTGAAACATTCAAGGTCTTTGCAATATCCTTTACTTTTAAATCCATATACCTCTCCCTTTTACTAAATTTAGTAAATATTTTTAGTATTAAAAGCATGACAATGCTTCTATCAATATCTAGTACACGGTTATAATACTATTTTAAACGGGCTTTAGTTTTTATTCAATAAAAATCACTAAATTTATTTAGTGATTTTTAATAAAATATTAAATATAAAAAGGAGGTCTAAAACCTTTTTATAAGTTTTTAGACCTCCTTTTTAAACTTTATCAATCAATGTAAATTATATACTATTCATTTTTAGTTTTATGACAAGGAAGCCAGCTTATTGTGTATTGCTTCCAAGGTCTCTTCTATTGAATTCTCAGAACAGTCCACCTTTATATCTGCATATTTCTCATAAAGGGGTTTTCTTTTGCGGTATATATCCTCCAGAGTTTGTCCCTTGCTTAATACAACTCCTCTTGTTTTAAGATTCTTAAGCCTTATATTCACAGTTTCCATATCTATGTGTATATAAACTACAATCCCGTTTTTCTTTAAGTGCTCCATTGCCTTTTCACTGTATACCACACTTCCGCCTGTTGCCACAACAGTATTCCTGCAGTCCAGTGATAGTATGGCACTCTCTTCCTTTTCAAGAAAGACCTCTGGTCCAACATTATCCAAAATCTCCTGAAGCAGCTTACCATGCATGGTCTGTATCAGTACATCAGAATCAATAAAGGACATTCCGAGATTTTTTGCTAAAATTACACCTACAGTACTTTTCCCTGCACTGGGCATCCCAATCAGAATAAGATTCTTATCCAATTTCTTTACCTTCCTGCCGTTATTGTTTTCATACATTTACTTCTTTTTGAAGAAGTCGGATCTTATGGCCATATCCGCATACTCAAGGCCCATTAAAACTTTAGCCTTTTCAGCCTCATCAATATTACCGCGCAATTCTCCATTTGATAGAAGTACGTAATCTTCCTTTGTATTCAGAAGATTTCTTCCGAATACAGTGGACTCATATTCTTTTTCATCTATACCAAACAGGTATAACAGTGTAGGCATTAAATCCACCTGCCCGCCTGTGGTATGAACTGTTTTGGCCTGCTGACCCTTACTGTAAATAATAAGTGGTATCTTTTTATCGTTTTCAAGCCACCAATCCTGTGAAGGTTCGATAGACTGTATTTCATCGTTAAAATATTTATGAACTGAATCATGGTCTCCATAAATAACCAGAACTGTATTATCCAAAACTCCCGACTTTTCCAGTTCATCTATAAACTTTCCAAGATGGGTATCGGTATATCTTATACTTTGGAAATAGCCTCCAAGCTTTGTGTCAGCAAGTGAAGCATCCAGCTTTAACTCTTTATGCCACTCCGGCAATTGGAAAGGTGAATGGCTTGTCAAAGTAACCATGAAATTATAAAAAGGTGTTTTCTGTTTTATAACTGTGTCCTTTACCTGTCTTAAAAAAGAGCCGTCACTCAAGCCCAGAAAGATAACCTCATCCATCTTAAAGCTTTTTGAATCTATACATTGCTGAAAGCCCATATTGTCAAGAGCCTCCATCCAGTTCCAATACTCTCCGTTGTCCGGGTGAATGGCCTTGGTATTATACCCGTGCTTTTCCATTATAGACGGAAGCGAATTATAGGTTGTGTATGGGAATCTGAAGAAAGTACTTCCCTTTCTGACCGGAAATACCGACGTATTTGTCAGCAGATCGGCATCGGAGCTGGTACCTTCATTTATCTGGGTATAATAATTATCAAAGTATATACTGTTGGGCAACAATTTATTCAAGGTGGGAGTTATCTCCTGCCCCTCCACTGATTGGCCTATAACAAAGTTTTCAAGAGATTCCACCTGAATTACCAACAGGTTTTTTCCTTTATAAATCCCTTTGTAATTGTTGGGCGGAAGCTTTTCATTTTTTTCATCAATCCATGCCTGAATTGCGGCTCTGTCCTTTTCCGATATACTATATGGCTTAAAATCAGAGAAAAACACCATAACATCATATACATGATAGCCCATGGGAGAGGTGTTGCATATTGTCTGTGCCGGGTTCCAATGGGTATAGAAGATATAATCATTTTTGTTATTGCCATAAATATCAATAGCTATATGCAAGCCGGCAATATATCCCACCGAAATGATAAAAATACTTGCAAAAGCAATCAATCTGGCTTTCAGATCGCTGAACAGCGGTGAAGAATAATACAACCTTCTGGTTACTATCAAGAGTATTGCTATAATAGGAATATCAAAGAAGAAAACAATATCGCAGGGTCTGAACATAGCAAATATGCTATCCCATAAATTATTCAGATTTCCTGTTTGCCTCAGCAGCTGAGTTGAGAGAAAATTCCCGCTGGCTCTGATATACACTGCATCAAAAGCAAATAAAAACGAAACCAGAAAATTTAATATGAGAAGCAGCCAAAGCCTTCCTTTGTTTTTTGCCAGAAAACTGAAGGAAACAATCATAAGCAAAAAGGCCACACAGATCGACATATAGGTAATGTTTCCAACGCCCCTGGCCATGTCAATTACCGACTGATTGTGACTATAAATAAATCCCATCAGGACAATGGATTTAACAAGCAGCATTGCAAAGGTCAGAAATGACAGCCACTCCTGAGCCAGGCATCCTAAAAATCCATCCCCCCGGTTCAGGCCTCTTCTATGAGCAACAGTAATACCATACGATGTTCTAGCCAACATATTTTATTTTCTCCCACAGAAATACATTATTTAAATACAAAGTTGCAAAGTCATTGACTATTTGCTAAAAGCTCACAGTAACTGACTTTGTAATTATATTACTTTAGTGAATAAAAAGTCAATTACTGTAGGTTTAAATGCTTGTTTCAACTTTGCAACGATTGTATGATAACTTCCCGTTTTTCAAAGGCTATTTCAAAGAAATACAGTGTTGCGAGATGTTTTCAGCCCGGGCATTGTGAAACAATTTTACTTTTATTCCCGTAACATGGCAGCACCGACAATCCCGGCATCGTTTCCCATTTCCGCTACTTTTAGTTCAGCTATTTTAATGTCATAGGCGGGTGCAAAGGTGTTTTCAACCATATATTTTCTGAGAGGCCCCAACAGGAATTCTCCTTCCTTGCAGACTCCACCGCCGATTACGATAACCTCGGGCTGAAAGCTGTTTACAATATTCGCCAGACCTTCCCCTATATATGCGATATAACGGTTAACTAAAGCAATTGCAGTTTCATCTCCCTGCTTTGCAGCGTCAAAGGCAGTTTTGGCATCTATTTTCTCGGGATCTCCACCTGTAAGTTTGTTAATGAGAGAGTCAGGGTTTTGAGCAGCTGCCTCCCTTGTCTGACGGATGCAGGCAGTTGCTGATGCGTACCTTTCCCAGCAGCCTTTTCTTCCACAGTTGCATTGGTCGCCATCCATATGAATAACCATATGCCCAAGTTCGGCTGCAGCATTATTGAAACCGCTGAATATTTTACCGTCAATGATTAATCCGCTGCCAATACCGGTACCTATAGTAACAGTAACCGAACACTTGTAACCTTTTGCAGCTCCGGCTACACTTTCTGCATATGCTGCAATATTTGCATCATTATTAACATATACAGGCAGACCAATATACTTTTGAAGTTCTTCTCTTAAAGGTACATTTTTAAATTTTATATTACTTGCATATACAATCTTACCTGCCTTGCAGTCCGGCACTCCCGGGCTTCCAACACCAATGCTTTCAAAATCCTTTATACTCAGGCCCTGTCCCTTTATCAAATCCTGTATAAGGACTGCCATATCTTTTATGATTTCAGGGTATTCCCTCTCCCGCTTAGTAGGAACCGAGCCTTTTGCAAAAATCTTTCCATTCCCGTCAACAAGCCCAATTGCAATATTGGTTCCGCCCAAATCTACACCGATATAATACATTTTTTCCTCCATAGCTGCCGGCGCAGCAAAATAATGAAATAAAATCAAGCCTTTCTTTTTTTATTATAAAGTAAAAAAATCAGCTTGTATTTGTAAAATATATTAATTTTTTTATAAATTTTAAAAGGATTGCCTTTTAAGAGGCAATCCTTTTAAGAAAATTCAATTACTTTAGAATTCAGGCTCAATCAATCCGTAGTTACCGTCTTTACGTTTGTAAACTACATTTACCTGTTTGGTATCTGCGTTGTAAAACATAAAGAATTCATGTCCGAGCAGGTTCATCTGTAATACGGCTTCTTCAACATCCATTGGCTTTACGGCAAATCTCTTTGATCTGACAATTTTAAAATCTTTTTCTTCAGGAACCTCTTCTGTGAATTTCACGTTTTCAAATCTGAAATCATGTTCATGAAGTCTTCTTTCCAGCCTTGTTCTATTCTTTCTGATCTGCCTTTCAAGGAGATCTACGGTTTTATCTATTGAAGAATACATATCATCATTTGATTCTTCAGCCCTTAATACTATTCCATTAAAAGGTATTGTGACTTCTACAATCTGTCTGTTTCTTTGAACACTTAAAGTAACGTGTGCTTCAGTTTCATTGCTGAAAAACTTGTCCAGCTTGCTTATTTTCTTCGTTGCCCTTTCCTTAAGGCCTTCGGTAACGTCAATATTTTTTCCTGTAATGATAATTTTCATAAATAACAGCCCCTCTCTAGTTTTGTATGCAAGTATTAATAGTGCTAATTTCCAACAGTGGTACTTGTTATGAGATTATAATTCTACACCACCCGGACAAAATCCTTCAATATTTTGCAATCATTTTTCTGTTATTTCCATGTTAATTTTTAAACAGTCTCAAATAAAGTATTAACAATAATTACAAAAGTTTTGCACAAATATTCAACAAAACACGTGTTTTGTGTATAGTTTTCTGTGGATAATGTGAATAATCCTGTTTATAAGTGTTATATAGAGGAATTTAGCCTGTGGATAACCTCTTTTAGCCTACTTGCAGTAATTTTCAATAATTAGTATTAACACTTTTGTGTAAATTTTATAATTAATAAATTATATGAAAGTTAATTTTTTTACAGAACATCAGAAAAGGTATAATACTACTGCTCAAATTCCAACTCAACAAAGGCGGACGGAATATGGAAATTAGCTTTATAGGTAGGTGATAAAGCCGAATATTCAACAAGTCCATTTAGCATCCTGTCAATTCTGTATAAATTGAAGTGCCATCTGTCCTTATTTTGAGGAGGCATATTTTCAGTTGATGAAAATTCATTCAAGGGAATTGCCAGTTCCACGGAAAAAGTCTTATTCTCTTCATCGCATATTACCGATGAATTAATAACCTTTTCTGTTCTGGCAAAAGTAAGCGTTTTACCTTGTAAATCATTATGTATGCAATAGTGTAAAACAGCATTCAGCGGATTTACCTCTATCTCGATATAAGTTCTGCTATCTCTGTCATCGTCAATAAATAACTCTACCACATCTTCATTGTAAAGCTTGTCATTATATTCTGTCATGGTAGCACATAATGTTTCATACCTGCATTGGAAGCCTGCATATAAATAATCGTTATTCCACAGGAGCCTGGCATAGGTATCCAATTTTGAAGCATGACCTGTAATATTATCCAACAGTTTGACTTCCATAGCCTTTTGCCATTCAGGTTTATTAAGATTGCCATTTATGTCCAGATCATTTGGTATTTTTCTACATATATATTTCAAAGCTCAATCTCCCTTAATTAGTTATAATGTAATATAATAGTGCAAAGCTCCATTAATTTCAAGGCTTCAGAGAATCAGAAAAGGAGGGAAATAAAAATCCCCTCCTTTTATATCATTTTCGTCTATTTATCATCAAGAATTTGTTGTACTGCTTCATCCATCTTCTTTAAGCCTTCATCAACAGATATTTTATTCTTCATAACATATTCAGAAATTTCACCGATTTTGGTATTTGCATCTCCTGCCTTTACAGTCTGCCATAATGGACAAGGATTCTGAAGTGCATCCAGATAAACCTGCTTGGTATTCTTGGGACCAAAATTAGCTGTCAGGAATAATTCCTTATTTATCGAATCTATAGGCGATAAACCGGCACCTGTTGAAACCACTGACTTATAGCTTTCTTCACTGGCTATAAACTTCACAAACTCCCAAGCTGCAGGAATATTTTTAGAGGATGGAGAAATACATATACCCTTTGATTGAACAGGGTTAAAGTTTTTACCTGTAGTACCCTGCGGCATCTGCATTACGTCATAGTTGATATTTATCCCCTTTGATGCATCTGCATAACCGTATAGAAGATAGGATGCCAACGGATAAATTGCACATTTTCCCTGGGCAAAAATATCAGTCCATGCCGGAACTGTATCAAAATCAGGTGCTACATGGTATTTCCAAATTGCATCGTTTAAAAACTGGAATGTCTTTTTTGATGAGTCGTTTAAGAGATTTGATTTTGAACCGTCTACCGATACCAGTCCTTCACCGTAGGAATTAGCCATAGGATCAACAAAACCGTCTATCCAGGTTGAATAATTAGCCAGCCCCCACTGTACTATGTTCTTTGAATCAAATGCAGGATCTTCTGCATTCTTTCCGTTTTTGTCCAGAGTCAGTTTCTTTGCCATTGCCAGTATATCATCCCAGGTTGCATTTGCTGCCGGTGCGGATAAACCTGCTTTTGCAAGCATATCTGTGTTATACGCCAGAATTATTGTATTGATATCCTGTGGAAGACCGTAAACTTTTCCGTTATATGATGACAGATCCAATGCTGCTTTATAATATTTGTTCAAATCAAAATTATCTTTCTTTGCAAGCTCGCCCACGTCAACCAGGTAGCCTTTTTCAGCATAATCCGCAAGATAGAGGGTTGTAGACATTGCAAATACGTCAGGCGCACTTCCTGCCGCACTTTGAGTAGCCAGCTTGGTCCAGTAGTTTCCCCAGTCTGCAAAATCAAGATTAACCTTTATACCTGGATTCTTTGAGGTAAAAGTATCAATTTGAGCCTGAATAGCTTTTGCCTGGTCAGCATTTCCCCAGAAATTATATTTGATCTCTCCGGAAACAGGTTCGGCAGCAGTTGATCCACCGCTTGCAGCCGTTGTATCCTGAGATGCCTGACTGTCTGCCGAGGATGTGGAGCCTGAAGTTTCACCGTTACCTCCACAAGCTGCAAATAGTAAAGTCATCATTGTTATGCAGAGTACTAATGATATAGCTTTAAATAATTTAAGATTTTTCATTTAAAAATCCCCCTTAGATTTAAACTCTTCGACATTTTAACCTTCTTAACTATCCTGCTTAATTGCTGTATTGAAAGTTTTTTTCATAAGCAGTAAAATTATAGATGACATTTAAACTTTGGTTATCTATTATTGCCTGCAGGTTATACCGCGTTGGCATATATGATAACCTTTTTTTATTCCAATCCGTATATAAACAGCCCGGTATCACCACCCTTTTTCACATATTTGTATGAACCATCCCTCCATTTCCTTAAAAGTCACTAACCCTTTACAGCCCCTAATGTTAATCCGCTGACAAAGTACTTCTGTGCAGCGAAGAAAATTATTAAACTCGGAAGTGTTACAACAGTGATGACACACGCTATTAAATGTGTATCAGTCAGGTTCATTCTCATCTGGCTCTGCATTATACTTACTCCAACCGATATAGTATACTTCTTTATATCGCTTAAGAAGATCAGCGGAGTGAAAAAGTCTCCCCATGCTGCTATAAAACACATAACTCCTACAGCAATTATTGATGGTTTTGCAAGGGGAACAATTATCTTAAATAGAATCCCTACTGGTGATGCCCCGTCAATTGTAGCCGCCTCGTCAAGTTCTTTCGGGATTCCCATTATAAACTGTCTTAACAGGAATATGTATACCGCAAAACCGAAGAAAGGCGGAACTATTATAGGTAAAAAGGTGTTGTACCAGTTCAATTGCTTATATACCATAAACAGCGGAACCAGAGTGCTGTGAACAGGTATGAGCATTGTAGATATTATAAGCATAAACCAGATGTTTTTACCTCTTCCGTTGAATCTTGCAAACCCATAGGCAATGAATAAACCCGAAAGTACGTTTCCTATAACTACCATCAATGTGGTAAATACAGTGTTTTTAAGCCATAAAGCAACCGGCCATATATCGGCATTTTTCACAAAAGCAAAATAATAATTCTTCCACTGCGGATCCTTTGGGAAAAATTTCTGCGGATACTCAGTTGTCTCTAAAAAAGTTTTCAGAGATGTAGATATTATTTGCCAGAAAGGTAAAATAAATAAAAAGGAAATTATTATCAGAGCCAGATAAACTAATGACTTACCCAGTATCTTTTTGAAGTTATTTTGTTTATTCATATTCTACTCCCCTCCTTCATAATGCACCCAGGAATTAGATGATTTCATTACCAGGAAGGTAAGTACCAATGTTATAAGGAATAAAACCACCGATTGAGCTGAAGCATAGCCAAACTTTCCAAACTGAAAGGCATCTCTGTAAAGCTTGTATACATAAAAATAAGTAGACTGATCAGGGCCTCCGTTAGTAATAACATATGCCGGTGTGAATATCTGCATCTGGGCAATGGCTTGTAAAATGAAATTGTACAGAATTGTGGGAGTAAGCATCGGAAGGGTAACCGACTTAAATCTCTGTAAAATATTAGCTCCATCAACATATGCAGCCTCATAATAAGTTTCGGAAATACCCTGCAGCCCCATAAGGAATATGATCATGGTCTGGCCTACACCCCACGCTCCTATTATTATGAAAGACAGTTTGGCCAGGCCGGGCTCCCCGAGCCAGTCAATTCCGTTAATGCCTATCAGACTTAATACTCTGTTAAGCAGGCCATATTTTGTGTTGAATATGAAAAACATTGAAACTGCTGTTGCAACTCCGGGTAATATTGTAGGAATGTAAAAAACAGTTCTGAAAAGCCCCAGAGCTTTTATCTTCGAATTGAGCAAAAGAGCCAACAGTAGTGCGATAAGCATATTTACAGGTACTCCAAGTATTACCATGTACAGGGTGTTAAAAATGGCTTTTCTGTATTCCTTATCTCCAAAGAGCTTAATATAGTTCTCAAATCCGACAAATATATTGTTCATACCATTTGTCTTAAATGTACTCAATACAAATGTATATACAATCGGAATCAGCCAAAATAACAGAAATCCCAAAATCCCGGGAAGAATAAATAAGTACATGTACATTTCATTTCTTTTTTCCTGTTTCATTTTAATCAAATGTTATCCCCCCTCTTTGATCCAACCTTATCAAATTTATTTGAACTCGGATATGGACACAATTCTATTTTCTTTAATGGATTTTTCAGCAGCCAAAGCAATTAACAGTGCATCCTCAGTTTGCTCCAAGTTGGCAACCGGCTCTCTCTTAAGAGAAATACATTCAATAAATTCAAGCCTTTGAGTTTGACAGCCTATGTGGCCAAAACCATTGTTATCTGATACTATGTCAGGATTATATTCAACCTTGTCGTTATATTCACCGCCATATATTCCGAAGCATTCGTCACGCCGTGCTATCAACTGTTTGCCATTGTCACCGATAAAGCCTATCTCCAGTCCGTCACCGGAATTGTTCTGGGGTTTCAGGTACATGCATAATCCCAGTTGGGCTTTAGCACCATTTTCATACTCAATTGATATTACCGCATGATCTACAGTATTTATATTTCTGATTATTTTTGGCTCTTTTATGGAATAGCTGCAATCAATCAGATTGTCCTGACCATTTTTGTAAACATGCTGTCCGCCCATTGCAAAAACACTTTTGGGTTTCGAGCCAATCATCCAGTTAAAGATATCAAAATGATGACAGTCCTTCTCCACTATAGTTCCTCCGGATTTTGTCTCATCATAAAACCAATCCTCCTGCGGGAAGCATTGACGGAACTCTTTACACCATGCCATCATTACGTTTCCAAGCTCTTTTTGCTCATTTATTTTTTTACCGATAGTTCTGTATAAATTTGAATATCGGTACACAAGTCCAATCTGCAAAATTGATTTACTGCTTTTTTTAGCTTCAAGAATACGCTTGTAGCCTTCGTAGTTAATAGCAACAGGTTTTTCAAGAAATATGTTCTTTTGACGTTTCATACATTCTATAGCAAGCTCTTCATGAAGGAACCCCGGTACTGCTATAACAACCCCATCCACGTCTTCCTTATCCAGCATTTCCATATAATCGGTATATTGTCTTGCAGTGCTCCCTTTAACAGCATCCAGTGCCCTGTCTATAGCTGTCTGATCCTTGTCGCATACAGCTGTTACCTGCGCTTCTTTTAATGCACTGAAGCCATTAAAGTGACCCATACCCATATCACCTAAGCCGATAATTGCAATTTTAGCCTTTTCCATTAATAATCCCCCACATGTAATAATAAGTCATTTTGCTTTCCTGTATTTGAGAAACATTTCATTACGTAATTTTTAAGTGTTTTAGTAAATTTCACATTTATATTTATCTGATCAGAATAGGTAAGAAACCAATATTTTGTACAACTATTACAAAAATAGCCATAGTCAATCATGTATTTTTTATTAATACTTTAGACTATATGCTATAACTCTTATAACAGTTGAACGTAAACATCATGTTTTGTTTACTAAACATATTATGAATTTATTTTACCACCGGCATAACCTTTTGTAAATACTTAAATGCTTTTTAAAAAAGTTTTTTGTTCCAGCACAAAATTATCCCTTTGTACCATCAGTTTGTGTTAATTAGTTCCCTATAAAGGATTATTGCAAATGGTTTAGTAAATGGCAACGTAACAAATAGTTTGTTTATTAATTTGTTTACTAACGTTTACTGCCATGATATACTATATTCAAATTGAGTTTACGAATTTTGGAGGTTTATATGGCTACAATAAGAGATGTTGCAAAAATGGCCAATGTATCAACTGCCACTGTTTCCAGAATATTAAATGCCGATAAGACATATAAGGTAACAAATGAAACCAGGGAGAGAGTCTGGCAGGCAGTAAAAACACTGAACTATGTTAGAAATCAAGTAAAAGAATCTGTAAATAAAGTCGATATAAAAAATTCAACAGTCAGCAAGGTAAAAATAGGATGTATCTTGTGTGTTACCCGGGAAAAGTATACCGATCCTTATTTTATGTCCATTTTATCGGGAGTTGAAGCCAAACTTATAGAGAATGGTTATAGCTTATCAGTCATCAGAACTATAAATGAACTTCAGGATCCCACCATATTATTTAATACATTGAGCGAATCACTGACAGGACTTATTGTAATGGAAACCCTGAGTGATGAGATTTATTCACAGTTGAAGGACAAGGTTGAGTTTATAGTCGGTATCGACACAAAACATCAGGATATAGACAATGTATGTTATGACCAGTTCGCAGCTGCCGAAAAGGCAGTTCAGCACCTGATTGACAAAGGTCACAGAAGGATAGGCTTTATCGGTGGGACAGACGGAATCGACCCCATCAGAAAAGAGCAGCGTTACAGGGGATATCTCAGTGTCCTTGAGGATAACAACATAAAAGAAGATTTTGATATTGTAAAAAACTGTGAATGGGATTCTAAAATGTGTTATTCAAAGACCATTGAAATATTAAATGTTCAAGACAGGCCCACTGCTATTTTTGCAGCAAGTGACCTCATGGCCATGATAGCTGTAAATGCAATATACGAACAGGGCCTTAAAGTACCAGATGATATCGCCGTTATCGGCTTAAGTAATATTGATATGTCCAAATATTCAAATCCCCCTCTAAGTACCATTGACGTGCCTAAAACACAAATGGGGGAAATAGCTGCTGAAATACTAATTACGCTAATAAAGGGAGAACGCTCTCTGCCGAAAAAAATAATTTTGCCCACAAGTTTGGTTGTAAGAAACTCAACATAATAAAAGCAGGCTGACTTCAATAAATTTATCAAAAGTCAGCCTGCTTTTATCATTATCATATTTATTCAGCATCGTTATTTATTTTTGATTTGAAAAACATTTACTGCAGTAAACAGGCTTGTCCAAATGTGGTTTAAACGGAACCCTTGTTGTTTGCCCGCATTCTGCACATACAGCATCATATAGTTCTTTTTTGGTTGAATGGTCCCTCTTGCTTCTACAAGCTTTGCATCTTGTAGGTTCGTTCTGGAAGCCTTTTTCAGCATAGAACTCCTGTTCTCCTGCAGAAAAAATAAATTCCTCTCCACATTCTTTGCAAACCAAGGTCTTGTCATTATACATTGTATCGCCCCTCACTTAACAGGTATTTATTAATATTTTACATTATATTACAAACTTTACCATTATTCAATATGCAATTTTAAACCCTGAAGGAGCACTTAAGTTCTGTTACCTGTATTTCTCAACTATCTCTTTCATTTCCACCCATTTGTTTTCAATGTCTTCAACCATTTTAAACTGAGTTCTGCACCTGTCCAGATTATGACCGTCCCTATGTATTTTGAAATAAACATCGCCATTCAGGTAATCAGTTAAAAATCTGATACCGCATTCCAAAGTCATCAGCTTTGCGCCTAAGGGCAAAAGATCAATTTCCAATGGCGTCAATACATTTCTGGTTGCATCCAGATAACCCCTGGTGTAATTCTCAAAAAGTCTCAAATCCATACATACTTTGGACAGCTCTTTTTCATCTTCATCAGCCGGATTTGTACCTGAACGAATAGCATCACCAAAATCGTATAAGGACGAGCCGGGCATTACGGTATCAAGGTCAACCACACAAATTCCTTCTCCGGTAACATCATCAATCATTACATTATTAAATTTGGTATCATTATGTGTTACTCTGACAGGCAGCTTGTTATTTTCAAGCAGCTCTGTTATTTTTACAGTTTCCTGTGCTCTTTTATTGACAAAATCAATTTCTGCCTTCACTCCGGAAGCCCTATTGCAACTATCGGCGTTGACTGCATCCATAAATGCAGAATATCTTTTTCCAGTGTTGTGAAAATCCGGTATTACTTCATAAAGTGAGCCGGCTTCAAAGTCACTTAAAAGATTTTGAAACTTTCCGAACGCATTTCCGGCATTGTACAGGTGATTTTCATTTTCTACTATTTGATAGGTCCTGGCGCCTTCAATAAATACATAGGCTCTCCAGTATTTGTCTTCATTCGTTTTGAAATAACTTTTACCCGAATTGGTATATATAATGTTCAGGGTCTGTCTGCTATAGTCTGCACCTTTGGAGGCAAACTTCTGTTTAATATGTCCTGTAACCAGTTCAATATTATTCATCAGCTGCTCGGGATTCTTAAAAATATTGTTATTTATTCTTTGCAGAATATATCTGTGGCTTGAGCCGTCAGCTTTCTTAAAACTCGCGGCATAGGTGTCATTTATATGTCCGAAGCCATAAGGAACTGCCCCAATAAATTCACCCTCAAACCTGAAGTTGCCAACCAGCTGTAAAAAGTCAATATCGGTATAATTCGTCATTTTTTCAATTCCTCCCAAAGTCTCTCGGGATATTTACCGGCAGCAACCATATCCCCGATGGATTTCTTAACTACAGGCTTATCCTCCTGATAGGTTACTCCATACCATTTATCGGATGTGGACAATACTTTGACATCGGATTTTCCGGCTTTAATCAAATCATCAACAACCGTAGGAAGGAAAAATTCCGCTTTCAGGATATTGTTTTTATTGTTCTCAAGGAAAACAGGAAACCTCTCTTCAAGTTCATTAAAAAAACTTGGGTTGAAGCCCCAGGTATTCATTGAAACAATATTGCCCTCAGGTATAATAATCCAGTTTTGATCGTCCTCGGTATATTTGGTCTCCTGGCCCAATTTCATTATTTTTGTTCTTTCATGAATGTCAATAAGGTTTCCGGCATTATCTACATTACACACTCCTCTGGCCACATGTCCGTTTTCGGTCAATGTGTTTTCAAGTATGAAACCAACCATGCAGTAATTGTATTTATCTTTTGAATCAGCATTATTTGAAAGAAAATGATTTAAAAGCCTGTAAGTATTTGCACCATAGAAGTCATCCGCATTTATAACTGCGAAAGGAGTATTTACTGCAGATTTGGCACTCAGAACCGCATGTCCTGTTCCCCATGGCTTTACTCTTCCCTCTGGTACGGTGAATCCGGAGGGTACATTTTCAATTGTCTGATAAACATATTCAACGTCTATCAGCCCCTCTGCCTTTTTCCCTATAACCTCTCTGAAGGTTTCCTCAATTTCTTTTTTTATAATGAATACTACTTTGCCGAAGCCGGCCTTTATTGCGTCATATATGGAGTATTCCATTATAATCTCACCATTGGGGCCAACAGGATCAATTTGTTTCAGACCGCCGTATCTGCTTCCCATACCTGCTGCCATAATTACTAAAGTAGTTTTATTGTTCACTGTTACATCTCCTTTAATCTGTTATTATTGTTTATAGTCTGCAATATTTTCTTAAACTACAATAAAAGATATACTATATTTTTTGAATCCTATTTAGCTGCTCCTGTCACTTATTTGTAGCCTTGAGGATTCTGGGACTGCCATCTCCAGGAGTCTGCGCACATTTCATCAATCCCTTTTTCTGCTGTCCATCCAAGTTCTTTTCCGGCTCTTTCTGTGCTTGCATAGCATGTAGCTATATCTCCAGGTCTCCTGTCTGTTATTTTGTACGGAATCTGTATACCGCATGCCTTTGAGAAAGCCTCTATCATTTGGAGCACACTGTACCCTCTGCCGGTTCCAAGGTTGTATTCCCTGACACCTATGGCGTCTTTTGCAAGCTTCTCCACTGCCTTTACATGGCCTTTTGCCAGGTCTACAACATGGATGTAGTCCCTGATACCCGTGCCATCCGGTGTATTATAATCATTGCCCGTTACTTTCAAATATTCCAGTTTTCCTACTGCTACCTGCGAAATATATGGAACAAGGTTATTTGGTAATCCATTGGGATCTTCACCAATGGTACCGCTAATGTGGGCACCTACGGGATTAAAATATCTTAAAAGAGCAATATTCCAGCTTTTATCCGCATTGTGTATATCTCTTAATATATCTTCAATCATAAGTTTCGTTCTTCCGTACGGATTTGGTGCACATACCGGAAAATCCTCATAAATAGGTACGCTTGCCGGTTCCCCGTAAACCGCCGCAGACGAGCTGAATACAAGATTCTTCACACCGTATTTTTGCATCAGTTCACATAAATTGAAGGTACCCGTCAAATTGTTATGATAATATTTTAATGGTGCTGAGACGGACTGGGTAGGTGACTTTAATGCTGCAAAATGTATTACGCAATCTATGTTTTCATTTATAAATACATTTTCAAGGGCCTCCCGGTCCAAAAGATCAATCCTGTAAAACTTAAGTTTTCTGCCTGTTATGTCATTTACTCTCTCAACAGCGATTTCCTTGCTGTTGCATAAATTATCCACAATTACAACCTCATAGCCTGCCGACACCAGTTCGACACATGTATGAGTTCCAATATAACCGGCTCCCCCGGTAACCAATACTGCCATAGTAACCTCCTGAACGTTTACTTTTATAGTATGTAAAAATGTGCATCTATGTTTTAACTTCATATATAGTGTATAATTATTTGCGTATAAAGTATTTATAATTTTTGATTAAATATTTATAAAAATAAATTCTTTTATGCAGCAAAATGGATAGCACTGTAAATATTTTATACAAATTGCTTCAATAAAACAACCTATAGTAATTTCTCACAGGATGGTGCAAATGAACCTAATAGAAAATATCAACTACACCAGCATATTAAAATACGGACTGATTGAACATGATGGCTTCCAGGACGCTCTGAAGAAATATTCCGGAGATGGCGGCTTAACCGCAGAGTATTCCGTCAATGTTAAGGAAGTTGAAACTTTATACAGCTATGATCACGCAGTAGTGCTGGATCCCTTAAGCGGTCTGTGTCTCCTGTATCTCACCGGCTCTGCGGAAGAGAACGGTTGTTTCTATTTACTTGATAAAACAGTTGTTATAAATCCAGATATATTCTTTAACGTAATTTCGTTATATGGGAACTGCAGTTACAAACTGGGGTACCTGCATCCCGGAAGAAGCGTCAGATTACCTATCCCTGCCGAAGGCCCCTTAGGCATGTCCTCAAAAATCAATATAATAAAAATACACACTCTTTTTTATCAGGAAAAGGAAAAAGGCTTTGCCTTTAAAGGGGAAGCACATGATTTTCTTGAGCTGACCTATATTGATAAAGGAAAAATGTATACTGAAATTGATAATAAAACTATTCTTCTGGAACAGGGTGATGTAATTTTTTATAACCTCAATCAATTTCACACACAATGGTGTGACAGCAACCAGTCAGTATCTTTTATAACGCTGACTTTTGATATGGATATTGATCCTGCTGTACTTTTCGGCAGAAGTCATGCCGTAGACAACGAAATAAAAGCTCTGCTGCAAAAAATCATATTTGAAAAGGAAAATAATTCTCTTTACTCTGAGGATCTTATTCTCTGCTATCTAAAGGAATTTATAATAAAGCTTGTAAGAAATCTTTTGCTGGAGAAAACCATAGTGCAGCAGGACAGCGAAGTCAGAACCAGAATTGACGATACTATCATTGAAAAATGCATTGATTTTATTGAAAAAAATATTGAAAACAAAATATCGGTACCTGAAGTAGCCCGAAGTATTCCCATCAGTCCCTCGTACCTTACCTTGATATTCAGAAAAAAAACCGGAGTTACCGTGGTTGATTATATAAATAACTTCAGACTTGAAAAAAGCAAGGAATTGATAAATACCAGCAGCCTCAATTTTTCTCAGATTTCAGAGAAGCTGGGGTATTCATCCATTCACTACTTTTCAAGGCAATTCAAGTTAAAATACGGTATAAGCCCTTCAGAATACTCGAGAGCTATAAAAAGGTAGTCCCGGTATTGCGCTATTTTATATAACTCAGATTGCATTTATTTATGCGATTTGTTCAGCTGCTTCAGTATTTCATCCAATTGGTTTTTATTGTCACACTTAAGCATGGGTTCAAACAAATCGCCCTTCTGTTCCAGCCGCGCTGCAATATTTTTCAGTGTGAACATTTCAGGACGTATTCTCCCCAATTCACTCCACTCTATAGGAGTTGAGACTGCAGCGCTTTTTACTGCTCTGGCTGAATATGCAGTTATCATGCTTTTTCCGGTCCACATCTGCAGCCAGTCAAAATAGAGTTTTCCTTCCCTGTTTTTTTTCATCCTCTCAATTGTGACCTTGTTGCTGTGCTTATGGGTAAAATACTCTGCAAAGAATTCATTGAGCATTCTTGCGGTCTCATAATTGTATCTTGCACCTGTTGGTATAAAAATCTGAAGTCCCGTGGCTCCCGAGGTTTTGATAAAAGCTTGTATTCCAAGAGCTTTCAGTGTTTCATAAATACTGGCAGCTATTTCGGACACATCCTCAAAGGTATTTCCCTCATCGGGGTCAAGATCAAAAACAAGACTTGAGGGATGGTCTGGCTTTTCATGAACATTGAAGCTGGTATGCAGTTCCAGAGCTGCCTGGGTACAAAGCCATACCAATGTTGCAGCAGAATTAAGCGCAATATAGTTCTTGCCGTTAAACATTACGGTTTTAATCCAATCCGGTGTATTAACAGGTTTCTCCTTCTGATAAAAGCTTTTGTCCCCTATACCATGCGGATACCGTATGGAAGTCAGCATCCTGTTTTTGGCGTATCTGACAACAAAGGGAGCGAGCTTTGTCATAGTTTCGATATATTCAAGCTTTGTAACGTTAGCCTCAGGCCAAAATGGCTTGTCGGGATTTGTCACATTGATAATTTTGTTTTCGATTTCAACCTTTATACCTACAATTGTATTCACTAATCCGTCAACACCTTTCCATCGGCCTCTTCCAGAGGTAAATTTGAAAATCCCAGTATTTTGGGATGCCTGAAATGACCGTCATTTGATAATTCCAAAAAACTTATCCAACAGGTTATTGCCGGCCTGACCCAGGTCAGCCCGGTGCCGGTGCTATCCATATCATCTATGCTGTTCAGTTCGAAGGGACACTCCGTCTGTATCAGCTCATTTTTATATTGTTTAAGCAGCTGGAGGTCCGAACCTTTCAAACCAAGTGAGGCTTTCCCCATATAGAGCAGCTTTGAGCTTTCGTGGTTTTTTATGCCCATTATCAGTGAATTGGGAAGCGCTCCCTTCCACTGAATACCCCCAATTATGCAAAGCATTTTTTTTGTAAACTTTGTCTTAAACCATTCCTCATGTTTTTTACCAGGTAAATAAATACTGTTTAATTTTTTAGATACGATACCTTCCATATCTTTTTGTTTCATACTTTCATAGAGTTCATTCCCATCCACAAAGGTTTTTGATAAAAATACAGTGTCACTGTTTTTCAGTATGGGAGCTACCGTTTGCTCCAGGATCTGCTTTCTATCCTTTAATGGAGTTCCGGTCAGAAGCCGGCCTTCATTGAACAGTATGTCAAAAAGCATATATTTTGTGGGATAATTCTTTAAATAATACTGGAGGTTGCGTTTGCTTTTCACTGTTTCCCGGACTAAAACATTGTGAAAGCTTGGTTTCCCCGAACTATCCATAACTATAATCTCACCGTCCAGAACTATATTCCGGCCTCTCAGAGCGGCCTCAATAATATCTAGTTCCGGATAAAAATCAGTCCTCTCATTGCCCTTCTTGGTGTACATTTTCAAACCGTTCGAACCAAGATAGATCATACCCCTGATTCCATCCCATTTTATTTCATGAATGAAGTCAGAACCCTGTTTTACACCCGGGCTGCTTACAGGCTCCATGGGAGGAATCCAGTTCATGATTTAACCGTTTCCCTGGCTTTTCTTGTTTTTCTTTTTGGTTTTTCTTCATCATTCTCAGCAACTTCAGCTTTTGGTTTTATTTGTTCTCCCTTCCCGGTATTTTCTACCGCGTCGGTTTTTGCAGAAGCTTTCTTTCCAGCCCTGGGAGTGGCTTTTATACTTTCATCTGTAGTCTCTCCGGAAATTTCCGACTTTTCCGGTTTCCCTTTGGACATCTGAATGCTCTGCTTTAAGGCTTCCATCAAGCTGACAATATTCTCCTTGTCAGTTTCTTTCTTGACAACAAAGTCTTTACCTTCAACTTTTGCATTGATTTTCTCAAGCAATCTTTGACGGTAGGTGTCACTGTATTTATCAGGATTAAATTCTGTTGTCAGATTATCAATGAGCTGAGTTGCCATATCCAGCTCAGCATTGCTGGTCTGCAGATTTTCAGGTACTCCCGGCACCTGCTTTGAATCCCTGACCTCATCGGGGTAGAAAATGGTTTCCAACACCAAAACATTTCTGTATACTCTGATAACAGCCAGGGATTCCCTGTCCCTGATGGTTATTTTTGCAACTGCTATTCTCTGCTTTCCGTTCAGCGCTTCTCTTAATAATGTGTATGCTTTACCCCCGGTTTCCTGAGGACCCAAAAAATAGGTTTTGTCAAAATAAATTGGATCAACCTCCTCAAGCTTGACAAAATCCAGTATTTCAACCGTTTTTTCGCTTTTCACTTCAATGGAGTCAAAATCCTCTTCAGTGAGAATTACAAATCTACCCGGCTCATATTCATATCCCCTGACAATATCCTCCGGTTGAACATCCTTGTTGCAATTAGGACAGGTTTTTTTATATTTAACCGGTGTGTGACATTCCTTGTGAATATATTTGAACCTGATATCCTTATCCTCAGTGGCGGTAAACATTTTTACAGGAATGTTTACCAGTCCGAAACTGATGGAGCCCTTCCAAACTGTATGCATATATCCTCCATATCCCTATGTTTGAAGCCAAATTTCACTTACCGTATTTAATGGTGTTATAAGTATTTTCCGTATAAAAAAATTAATTATTCACTGTTCAATACTCGGCAGTATTTTACTGCTTATTTTTGGATGTGTTATAATAGTTGCAATTAAGTAAAAATTATCTTTCAGGAGAGGAAATACAGATATGCCTTTTTATGATCTTAAATGCCCCGGGTGCGGTAATGAATTCAATATTATGGCCAAAATGAGCGAGCGTGAAAATAATCAGATAAATTGTCCCCAATGCGGTAACAATAAATTAGAAACAGTATTTAAGAATGTTAATATCATACAATCCAGAAAATCCAACGGCAGTGACTGTCCAAACAAACATGTCTGCGGAGGCTGCTGTAATCATTAAGTTGTGCAGTGTCCATATGGAAGCAGCATAAAATCAGGTAAATATGATTGAAGCCGGGAAAAAAAATTGATTTTATGGAGTGGAATAATAATTTACCGTAAATCGACACCCTTAAACATCCGGTATTCTGCTTTCCCCAACCATAAAAACAAGGTATCTTATATGATCCTCCGGCAAGCTGCCGGAGGATAAAATCTTAATAAGATACCTTGGTATTATAACGCACAGGTTAAAAAGAACGTTCACGTTCTTTGAAAATTTTCCGGCTATAGAAAAATTTTCTTACCTAAAGCGCATTTCAACAAGGAAAAGGTGCCCTAAGGGACACCATGGATATGTTCACCACCTGGCAACCAGGTGAACCCGCCACCTGTAAAGGGTGTAAACATCTTCGCCTCGTTATAATTATAATACGAAACTATTCCAATATTTCAGCATCAGTTTCTACATCAGCATTAGTTTTCTGATCTTTAGCAGGATCTTCTTTTGTCTGATTGTTCAGGTCCTTCTGAATATTATCTTTTGTATTGTCCTTATCTGTGTTATCTTTATTTGTGTCATCCTTATTCGTGTCATTCTTGTTCGTGTATTCTTTGAAGCATTATCTTCATCAAGCTTAATAACATCCTGTTCTCCCGACTGTACCGAGTTAAGATATGCTGATCTCGGGAATGCCATGTCTAGCTGATAGCTGCCTTTGAATTCCTTTTTGACCTTACCGTCAACCTTGAATTGAACTGATTTTATATCCTTAAGTTCAGTTAATGTATTAACTATGGAATATAATGTAAGCTGTTCATTTTTCTTTCCGCCCTGATGTTTTTCTACAAATTCCTTGGTAAGATCAACTGTAGCCACGCCCTCTTTGATTTTAACATCGGAATGAACTTTAGTCTCCTTTGGGATTGCAGCCTGGAATAAGCTGCCTTTTGCAGGACCGCTTATAAGCTCCTTAACAAGTACTGTTGCAAGATACTCATTACCCTTTTCTACATCTGTATTGCTTATATATCTTGTTTCGGGTGAAAGTTTACCCTGTTCATTTATAAAATAAAGCTTAAAGGGAGTTTTATCCTTTATTTCACTGGCTTGATTTTCACCCAGCGAAACACTGCTTGCAGGGGTTAATTCATCAATACTTCCGCTATCACCAGCTGACCCGCAACCAGAAAAAATAGTCATTGTAATTAAACACACTAAAATAAAACTTATTATTTTTCGCATCTCTTGACACCTCACATTAAAATGTTAAAAGCAGATAATATGAATATTCATCCTTACACAACTATTTCTATGCCCAAGCATTATTAAGTATTCTAACTTGTCAGTTTTTTTTATTACTTTTTGGTAACAACAAAAACGGAAATTATCAGCAGCAAAATTTTTACCTTCCTGGAAAAGCACAAAGGTGACAAAGCCACTTTTGTCCTTTTCCAGACAATAAAAAAACCATGCCTGAAAGCATGGCTTTTTTTCATCATAATTTACTGTGTGGCTTTATTTGATACTTTCAATACCCTTTCCAGCGGAAACAACAGAGACATTGTAGTTCCCTTGTTAACTGCACTGTTGATTTTAAGATTTCCGTTGTGAGAACTCATAACCTTGTAACAATAACTTAAACCCAGGCCGAAATTATTTTTTCCTTTTTTTGTAGAATAGAACGGAGTCATAACTTTTTCCAAGGCTTCTCTTTGAATTCCTACTCCGTTATCCACTATTGATATACAGAATTTTTGATCCTTTATTTCAGAATATACATAAATCAACCCTTCGTTTTCTATAGCTTCGATAGCATTTATTAAAAGATTTCTAATTACTTCCGATATATGTATGGCATCAATCATAATGGTAGCATCATCTTTGATTTTATTGACAATTTCAATTTTCTTTCCGTAAGTTAATGGAAGCACCTGTTCTACGGCTTTTTCCACTAAAATTTTGAGAAAATATGGTTCAATATCCATCTCCATGGTTCTGAATTTATTAATTTTATGTGTAAATTCAGTGAGATTTTTACAGGACTCTTTAATTATGGACAGTTTTCGTTCAGTACCGGGACTGGCAGCCTCAACAGATCGGATTGTATCAACACAGAGGTTTATGGTTGAGGCTTCATTTTTTATTGCATGAGAAACCATACTCATACCATTTATCATTGTATCTATAGTCTCATCCAGATTAACTCTTTCAACCTTGAACCTTACACCCAGAATTCCATGCTTTACAGCCAGATATACAAACACAACAAACTGGAACAGGATAATCCAGATATTCAAATACCATACTTCATGGTAACCTACCGCTACAGATAAATAACTTGTCCACATAATACCAAGTGTTGTGGGTATTGCAAAAACACTGGTAACAATCTTATTATACTTTTTTTGAGAATCATTTTCCTTTAAAATACTGATCACTAGTATTATTATGGATGCCAGCGTGTAAAGAACCACCCAGGCCGAAAGTATTTTATAATCTGGTTCAAAATATGGAGTGAGCGGGTAAAGAATAAACATTAGAATACTAGGGATGGAAAGTAATATAACAATAATTCCTTTAATATTATTTTGAATCTTTAAATCCAGGAAATTGGTAAGAAACAGTACAAAGCATATCAAAGCATATGTAGCCAAATAATGTTGTAATATATCTGCGGCGCCCTTGCCCAGCAGGCAAAGTAAATAAAGTTTATCATTATTATATTGTTCAGCGAATGGAATTATATCATCCTTGAAAATAACTGCAACACCGCCAAAACCATTCAAAATCAAGCAACCGCTTCCCCACCACGCCCACGGTGTCTTGGGATTGGCATATATCAGCAGTATTGCAATAAGCCATAATAATATAAAAATTACAAACATGACCACTTCTCCCGTTTAGATTTTAAGCTACGGTAACCGATCATATTTTACCATAATTTATAATTTTATTCAACTCGCAGGATAATCAAGGTTTAGTCATAAATTCAGTAATTATTTGTACAATTATTTATTTAAGTTTCTTACGTATTCAATTATTTGCCTGGCTGCCAGTGCCCCCTGCCCTACTGCTGTTGAAATCTGTTTCAGTCCTCCGGTACAATCCCCGGCTGCAAACAGGCCGCTCATGTTTGTTTTTTGTTTGTCATCAACAACAATAGCATTCTTATTTGTAATAACTCCTAATTTTCTGGCAAAATCAACACTTGATGCCGAATCGTATGCTATAAATAAGCCATCGAGCTTTTCCCTGGTACCGTCTTCAAAAACAAGACATTCAAGGGCGTCATTACCATCAACACTTTTAATGACATCTTTATTGATTTTAAAACCTGCCGCTATATTTTTATATTTATCTGATAACTCCAGCTCTTTACCATTGGTATAAATAGTTATATCTTTGGACAACGGCTCCAATTCCATAGCTTCATGTATCGCAAAGTCCTTATAGCCCAGCAGTCCCACCTTTAATCCCCTGTAAAAAAAGCCGTCACAAGTTGTACAGTAACTGATACCATTGCCTTCAAAATCTGCAATTCTTTCAATCCTGACCCTTGCTATCTGTTGTCCTGTTGCCAGCAGCAATGCCTTACTGGAATAGTTTTCACCGGTGGTATAAACCTCAAAGAATTCTCCTTTTTCAAGAGCTATAACTTCACTATTTTCGAACTTAACACCTAATTTTGAGGCCTGTTTCTCCCCCTGTTCCAGTAGATATTTCCCGGAGACGGGTTCGGCAAAGCCAAAATAGTTTTCTATTCTGTCAGCCTTTAGAAGAACACTCTTATCCTGGCCTATCACCAGAGTTCTCAAACCGGCCCGAACGGTATATATAGCTGCAGATAGTCCGGCAGGGCCTTTACCGATAATAATTACATCAAACATATTTCCTCCGATATACTACATATTCATGTAGAATTATAAAATTGAAAAGCTTATTTATATAATATACCAACAATATGTTTTTATAAAAATAATTTTTGCAGGTGTAACAACTTATTTCGAAACATCATAGTATGCATTATCTTAAATATTTTATTGGAGGTAAAGTTATGGGATGTTTTGGTGGATCAAATAATTGTTTTGGAGGCACGGGAATTATATTCATAATAATCTTTTTATTCCTCTTCTGTAACAACGGATCCGGTATCTTCTCAGACCTGTTTGAAGATTGCACATTAGTTTGGATTGCAATAATTCTTTTGTTATTGTTCCTCTGCAACAGCGACAATTGCAGCGATAATTGCTAATCTAATTGTGCCGGTCCATAGAGTTTCTAAAAGGAGTACCATAAATATGACAGTGACTTTCAGAAACTCGATGCGTTTTATAACGCAGATGTGCTATTGACACAAGAGATCATCGGTACATCAAAGTAAGTATTTGAATAGAAGCTTGAGTTATACAACCAGGCTTCTATTCAAATTAACAAAATTAGTTTTTACATAATAGGCTTGTCAGGCAGCATACAATGTAGTAACAATTAAATTTATACATAAACCGGAGGTTATTTATGAGTGAATCTTCATTGAGCAAAAAGTTACAGGAACTATTGGCGGATAAAATGGTTCAATCCAAATTAAATCAGGCTATTGAAATGTTAAAAAAGGATAATACCGATGATTTGGCTAAGAAGCTTGATAAGGTTGATAAGAATGAATTAATGAACAAAATAAATGAATATGACGAGGAAAAAATAAAAAATATTAAGATTGATAAGGAAGAAATCAAGAAAAAAATCACCAAAACCGATCTGGATAAATTGGAAAAAATTCTTGGAAAAGACAGTGAAGCAATAATGAAAAAAGTGAATGATTACTTAAATTCCTAAAGCTATAAGGAAGCTCTTATGGAGGTATTCAAATGAGTGACGACATGGGTGACAAAATTAAGCAAATAGCAGATATGCTGGGACAAAACTCAAATCCCAATATTCCTGACAATGTCAAGGGATTATTAAGCATGCTCATGTCCAATACCGGTACAAAAGATGAAACCGCTGAGGAGGAGCCACAACAAACATCCAGAGCTCACGAAAAAACAAATAATAACGACTCCGACGACTTTGCCGATATGGCCAGAAAGATGAAAAAAGCAATGGGTATGTTGAATACAGGAAATGACCCCAGAGTAAACCTTTTAAACGCCATAAGGCCCTATTTAAATAAAAATAGGCAAAGAAAGCTTCAAACCTGTATAAAACTTATGCGAATCGGCAGTTTGACTCAATTGCTGGATGATTCGGAAGAGCGGCCTGTATAAGGAACATGTGAATAACTGGAATTGGAGTGAATGAAATGGCTTACAGGAAGCGTGCTTCAAAATCTCGAAGGTATAAAAGAGCACATTCTAATGTGACTTCTCATAATGAAGAGCATGCTATGGTGGAGGAAAAAGTCCCACAGGAAGAAATACCGGCATCAAAGGCTGACGAGGCACCATCTCAGGAAAGAAAAAAATCCCAGCCTCTTGGTTTTCTCTCCTCACTTTTTGGTGGAGATAAAGCGGAAAGGTCGGGAAATCCTCTTATTAACATATTTGATTTTGATATTTATATTGACGACTTAATTCTTGCCGGATTGATTATACTTATACTTACCGACAAAGCTCAGGATGAAATACTTCTTATCGTCCTCGTGTATTTATTGTTGGACATTTTTTAAGCATTGGATTTTTTAAACTGGCCTTTGTCGCTGAGTTTTTTAAAGGCCGAAAATACAAAGCATACCGTCACTGCAATATATATTGTTTTGAATACAATGTTAACAATCAATAATATATTGCTGGTAAAACCAGATACCACCTGGGCATTAGCCATTGAGAAATTAGCGATAACATATATTGCATCAAAAAGTATAAGCAAAATATCAAAAACAATAAATTTGGTCAGTAATGTCCAAAAATTATTGTCTGATATTTTTTTTGCTATTTTAAAATGATTTTTGCTATTTATAAAAGCGGACGGATACCAGAAAACAATATATTGCCTGAAAAAAGCATAACTGAAAAACAGTACTATGATGGTTACTATAAATAATAGTACTCCAGCTATTATATTCACATCCCCGCTTAAGGCATTATCTATAAAGATAGCAGCCGGCACAGAGGCAATTATCACGTATATAACAAATATAATTACAGTGCTTAAAGTCCATAAATTTACCGAAACCATTCTGAGGAAGTATTTTCTTATACCTGAAAGAAATTCGCTTCCGGTCTTCTTGGGTTTCCCCTCTACTGCGTTTGTCAGAATATAAAAATATCCGGAAAGAAGTACTCCAAAAACCAAAGCGGCGGCTATAACCAGAATTATAAGGGCAAGTATGATTTTCACAGCAGTCTGTGGAATCAGTACGGTATCAATCAGGAATTGTATAATATTTATATAGTCATCAAAGGGGCTGCCTGTCTTAAACATTGTTATGCCGTAAAAAAGTGTCATCAGCAGGTTCTCAATAAAGCATAGCAATGTACTTATTATTATGGTCAAAATTAGTATTGATGGCCTTTTTGCAAGTAAACGGACAGCGTTATTAATTGTTTCCATTAGTTGGTCCTTCTTTCATCTTTCTCTATAAAATGTATGGCATGCCTGCCACATATCGAAATTCATAACATAGCCCGGCATGAGCCGCAACCAAACTGCAAGGCGGCGAAATGCAGCACTATTATCTTCCTCTGTCATTATTATCCTCAAAAAGTTTTTTGTTTTTACATACTTTTTGAGGATAATAATTTAAATAATACCATAATTAATTCTTCAAATAAAGCCTGTAGGCAGGATTAAACTAGTTTATTTCCCTCATGCTCAGGGAGATTCGCTTTCTGTCGGCATCTACCTCCATTACCCTGACTTTTACAATATCTCCTACTGCTACAACCTCCATGGGATTTTTAACAAATCGATCGGCCAGTTGTGATATGTGAACAAGGCCATCCTGATGTACACCTATATCCACAAAAGCACCAAAATCAGCAACATTTCTGACTGTACCGGTTAAAATCATTCCCGGCTTAAGGTCCTCCAAATGAAGAACATCTGTATGGAGTATTGGCTTTGGAAGTTCATCTCTGGGATCTCTTCCCGGCTTAAGAAGCTCATTTATTATATCTTTTAGAGTAGGCAGTCCGATTCCCAGTTCTTCTGAAACTTTTCCCCTTCCGGCCTGTTCTACCTTCTTATCCAGATCAATCAGATTTTTATGGCTGACATCCGCCAAATTATACCCCAGCTTTTTCAGCAGCTTTTCGGCAGCGGAATAGGATTCGGGATGTACCGAGGTATTGTCCAGTATATTGTCACCATCGGTAATACGGAGAAAACCTGCGCATTGCTCAAAGGTCTTACCCCCGAGCTTCTTAACTTTTTTTATCTCACTTCTGCTTTTAAACTTGCCGTTTTCCTCTCTATACTCAACAACATTTTTTGCTACAGCTGAAGAAATTCCGGAAATATAGGATAATAGGGGCGCAGAAGCAGTATTAAGATCAACTCCCACATTATTAACGCAATCCTCTACTACTCCACCCAGAGATTCATCCAGTCTTTTCTGGTTCATATCATGCTGATACTGTCCTACCCCGATAGCTTTAGGATCAATCTTAACCAATTCGGCCAAAGGATCCTGAAGTCTTCTGGCTATGGATACGGCACTTCTTAAGGCAACATCAAATTCAGGAAATTCTTCGGCACCCAGCTTGGAGGCAGAATATACAGAAGCTCCGGCTTCACTGACTACCATATAATAAACCTTTCTGTCAATTTCCTTTAAAAGCTCTACTACAAAAAGCTCGGATTCTTTTGAAGCCGTACCGTTTCCGATAGATATAATATCCACCTTGTGTTTTTCGATAAGCTGCCTGAGTTTTACTTTTGCCTCTTCAATTTTGTTTTGAGGCGGTGTAGGGTAAATAACTGTTGTAGTCAATACTTTTCCGATTTCATCTACCACTGCAATTTTACAGCCTGTTCTGTAGGCCGGGTCAAGACCTAAAACCACCCGGTCTTTAACCGGAGGCTGAAGCAGAAGATTTCTCAAATTTTCCGCAAACACTTTCATGGCCTGCTCCTGTGCATTCTCAGACAGCTGATTTCTTATATCCCTCTCCAGTGAAGGGAAAATAAGCCTGCTATAAGAATCTTCAATAGCATCTTCAACATATCCGGCCATTTCCGAATTGGTCCCTTTTATATTCTTCCCCTTCAGATATGCAATACACAAGGCGCTGTCAATATCTATCTTTACCTGCAGAAAATCTTCCTTTTCCCCTCTATTCAAAGCCAAAACTCTGTGGTTTGCTATCTTTGATACCGGTTCTTTAAAATCATAATACATTCTGTAAACAGAATCTTCCTCTTTTTTGGCTGTAGAAATAATCATTCCATTACGGAAAATTGTCTCACGTAATACCTTTCTGTATTCAGCATTATCAGAAACCTCTTCGGCAATTATGTCCATGGCTCCGGCCAAGGCCTCCTCAACCGTATTTACTCCCTTTTCAGCATCAATATAGCCTGAGGCAATCTGGCTGACAGGAGTCTTTGACGGCATTTGTGCAAAAATTATTGCTGCCAGCGGTTCAAGCCCTTTCTCCTTTGCTACCGAAGCTCTTGTCTTTCTTTTTAGCTTATATGGCCTGTAAAGGTCTTCTATTTCCTGAAGGGTTACCGCTCTGTCCAGTGAAAGGGAAAGTTCTTCTGTCAGCTTTCCCTGCTCTTCTATGAGTCTTCTTACATCCTCACGCCTTTCATCAAGATTCCTCAGGTATACCAGACGTTCATGTAGTTCTCTGAGTACCTGATCATTCAATTCGCCGGTAACTTCTTTTCTGTAACGTGCAATAAAGGGTATGGTATTTCCTTCATCTATAAGTTTAACTGTGTTTTGTACCTGAAAAGGCTTCAGGTTGAACTCTTTTATCAATTGTTCAATAATGTTCATTTGTATCCTCCATTCCGCTGCTGTGCAGCGACATATAAGTAATGAAAACCCGCTTGAGGGTTTTTAATGCGTGAAAATAGTTATGACGCAGTAAATTAATTTTTCACGCTAGCCTCCCGGATTTTTAATTTATCTGTATTATTGTATCTGTCCAACAATGCTCCAAAAAGCTCGAAATTATCCAATACTTTCTATTATCAAGCTCTGCTGTAATTTGTCCACCCTTGCAGTATCAATAAGTCCTATGCCAAAGAATTCGGTATTTGATGCCCCACAAGCACAGCCTAACCGGAAACTATCAATTACAGACAGCCCTTCTGCCAGCCCTCTGGCCATCCCGGCAACCATTGAATCTCCCGAACCTATTGTGTTTAACACTTCAACCTTCAGGGGGAAGGCTTTCCAGGCTCCTTCCCCGGTGACAAGCAGTGCACCTTTTTCTCCAAGAGAGGTAACTACAACCTTTACTCCGCGCTTTATGAGAGTTCTGCAAGCTGTAACAATCTGGTCATCATTTTCAAAGTTTGTATTAAAATGCATTGAAAGCTCCCTCAAATTCGGCTTTATCAGATATGGGCAAGCATTTATACCCTGTTTTAATACATCTCCGCTGGAATCAAGCATGGTTTTAATCCCAATTTTTTTGGCTTCGGCTATGAGTTTTGCATAAGTATCGGGTCCAAGACCTTTTGGAAGCCCACCAGAGCAGACTAAGACACTGCTTTCAGCGACACTTTCCATAAAGCTCGCCATAAACGCTTCCCAGGCCTGTCCGCTTATTGTCGGACCCTCCTCAAGGATCTCAGTTTCCCTGTTATTTACTTTATCAATTATGTTGTTATTTGTTCTGGATTGCCCCTCCACTGCGACAAATCCGGTTCGGACACCAAGGTCAAGCAGGCATTTTTCCAGCCACTGTCCTGTACTTCCGGCTTTAAACCCCAGGGTCCTGACATCGACACCCAGCATTTTAGCAACTCTTGAGACATTTATTCCTTTGCCTCCTGCCGACTGAAGACAATTACCTACTCTATATAAACCGCCTGCTGCAAAATTATCTATAATGTATATCTTATCTACAGCAGGGCTTAAAGATAATACGGTTATCATCATATACCCCATATTTCCAAATTGGTAAATCAGATTTATTATATCATTAAAATTCGGACCTGTGAAAGAAAGTACAAGAAAATTCGAAGGGAACTTTACCTTCAATTGGAACCCCGGATTACCTCAATAAAATACATTGAATAATTTATATATTTCAATAAGTACAAAAATAAGAATTGAGGTTGTCCCCAATTCTTATTTTTGTAAAATTAATTCCTTTTACATAATCCTATTGGTAGGCTTGGGTTTTCCGGTGCCGCCCTTCTTTCCCCCGCCATTATTGTTTTTGTTTTCTCCCAGCTGGTCATTGTCAAAGGAAACATCATTGTTACTGTCCTTGTTCTTATTCTTATCCATTAAAAACATCCTCTCCTAAATATAAATAGTTTGTACCCTTAGGTATAATTAAATAATAACTTCCCATTTCTTGAGCGGTTTTACTATTTAATCATTCCTTAGCAGGTAGTCAAATATATTCTTAACCTTTTCAAACAAAAATATTATGAACCGGAGTTAAATCCTAAAGGCAGCTGTATTGAGCCGGACAAGCCCCTCGGCATCCTTTAGCTTTTCAACCAGTTCCAGAAGGGCCTTGTCCTTCATTTTGGCCTCAAGCATGATATCTATATCACGATTAACTTCCTTCGTTATATTAAGAAATTCAATAAAATCGTTAAAAGCAATATAATCTGCATGACTCCGGAATTCCTTCTCACTTTTCGGACTGGAAAAATGGACCTTTGGAGGAAAGGGCTCCAAATCCCAGGTTTTATATATTTCAGGTAGAAGCTCCCTCAGGTTTTCTCCCTTGTTTGCACATTTATGATGGTGCACATCCAGCACCATCGGTATGGCCAGCTCCTTGCACAATTGCAGTACATCTGCAGCAGTAAAGCATTTGTCATCATTTTCAACTATTATTCGTTTTCGAATTCTGTCAGGCAGCTTAACAAAATTCTCTTTAAACCGTTGGAGTGAACTATGCTTGTCCCCATATAAGCCGCCTACATGAAGTACAAGCTTGTATCTATAATCCTCAAGGCCCATGGCTTCATAAAGCTTGACATGATAGTCAAGATCATTTATTGACGCCCGAAGCACCTCCTCTTTTACAGGATTCAGCAGTGTAAAGTGATCCGGATGAGCACTTACTCGAAAATTATTTTCTTTTATATAGTCTCCAACCTGCTTCAGTTCATTTTTAAACTGCATATGATAATCCCAGCCAGCAAGCTCCCTATGGGTGGCAAGGGGTATAATTTTAGATGTAAGCCTGTACACATCAATACTCATTGCACGGTTATATTTCAGTATTCTTAAGGTATTTTCTATATTACTTCTGGATACCCTCTCCAATCTTACCCTTTTAGCCAGCTCATCCTGGAGCTTACTGTAGACTGCATAGGTAACAGTACCTGATGGTGAACAATTTTCAAGACTTAAAGTCATGGCAACATAGCCTAATCTGAATATCAAACATATCCCCCTTTTAAAATTATTGGTTCAAGCTATGTTTATTATTCCCAGGCTTATTGATTAAAAACATATGCAAATAATTAATTATTTCGATATCTTACCATATGTATCCTATGATTTTTTCTTATTTTTACAAAAATACAATTGCCCATATTGATCAATGCTCCCAGAAGTCCCATGCCTATATCTTTTTGGGAATCCCACATCGCACTCTGTCCTGTCGGGAAACCGCTTGTCTGCTGTAATCTGACAAATTGACTTATGTACATTTCAGACAACGAATTTATAGCGCAGAGAGCAACAATTAAAAAAACAGCTAATATGCAAGCTTCAATATATCTCAGTCTGAACCTCCGATACAGCAGTTCCATCACAGGCATGGATACAAGCAAACCGAACGCCAATCCAACCAGCCTGTCATAATTATTTCTACTGAAGCCGAACCAGCTTTTCATCCATTCTCCCACCGGACAAAGTGAATATGTATAGTGCGCTCCGATGGAATGCAAAATGAGAAATATCATAATACAGGCATAGGATAAATTTGTCAGCCTGCTCTTCTTATAAAAAACTGCTATAACAGCTATCAAAACAGCCGATGCAATATTCTCACACCACCATTCATAATAACTGACAGGCCTAAGGGATAGGAAAAAAAATATAAGCAGGTATATAATAAGCATAAACTGAAGAATTCTATCCTTTTTAAAGGGTATGGCATATTTAGATGAATATACTAGGGAATATTTCCTTTTTTTAATGGACATCTTATTCTCCCAACTTTATTTATAGGATATGTCACCTATTAAAACAGCTTATGGTAAAATTTTATATAATTATATATACTAAAGGTACAGTTAAATAATAACTGCCCATTTTTCAATGGGCTATTTTCCGAAATACTGTGGTGTAGTCAGCTCAATAAAGCAGTTATTGATCCCTCCTCCGCCTTGTTTTTTCGAAAACTATCTCCTTTAAAAATGGTGTTTTATAATTTAACTATTCCTGAAAGGATATAAATATGTCAAATATGATAAGCGGTGAACCATATCATCTTATAAGTGCCTGTTTAATCTCTGCTTGTGCTTGGCATATAACGATTGCAATAAGATATTAGACAGCCTCAAAGGGGAGAAAAACCATGAAAAAGCTAAAGCAGTTATTTGACAGGTTAATGAGTACAAGCATTGTAAAATACGGTCTGGTCGGAGTAATAAACACCCTCATTACAGGTATAATAATATTTACTTTAATGAATGTATTCTCTGTCTCCTTGAGATTGTCAAACGCAGCAGGTTATGTAGCCGGCTTTATAAACAGTTTTGTTCTTAACAAGCTATGGACCTTTAATGCCAAAGAAACATCAACTCTGAAACAATTCCTTCGATTTACGGCAGTTTTTGCAGTATGCTTCCTTCTTCAGCACAGTCTGGTAGTTGTACTTGTTGAAAAACTGTCTATGGATAAAAATATATCTACTCTGATAGGTATGGTTTTTTATACAATAATCGGATATTTCTTCAATAAAATGTTTACCTTTAAAAAATAATTAAATACAAAGCTTATTTCTATTAATTTATGCAAATACTAACTTTGAGAAACCTCACTGCTGGTATCTATTAACTTATGGAGGTAAGCATAATGAATGAGAAAATAACTGCACTTTATACAAACCTTTACGATGCAAAAAGCGCTATTGGAACATTAAGAACCAACGGAATCAGCAAGGCTTGCTTGAATACTTCAGAGTGCGGACTTCATTTTGGCATTAATCCAAGACAAAGATTGAATAAATTTCCTGGTGCAGTACCATCAACTATGGTTAAACTGGAAATAGACGTCGATCAGAGTAACAGAACAAATGCGCTTACAGTATTGGAGGGAAGCTTCGGAGTTATTGAATAGACCCGTCCTATGAAATAAGAGGATTATTAAAGTAAATATGGAATATAATATTATAGGTTTTTAAATACCAGCATTGTGGGGTTAAGTGTCTTTTCATTACTATTTGCCGACGTATCCGTGCCCTTGGACGTAATTATCCGGCATGTTGATACGTAGATGGGAGGTCAGTGTGAAAGCTATTATAATGGCAGGTGGAGAAGGTTCCCGACTCAGGCCGCTTACATGTGATTTACCAAAACCAATGGTCCCTGTTTTAAACAAACCGGTTCTCGAACACACTATTGAGTTATTGAAGCAGTATGGTATTACCGAAATTGGCATTACTCTGATGTATCACCCTCAAATAATTAAAGATTATTTTGGACGCGGCAAGAATTTAGGAGTAAATATTACATACTTTCTTGAGGAAACACCCCTGGGAACTGCAGGAGGAATAAAAAACGCAGAAAGCTTTCTTGATGAACCGTTTATTGTCATAAGCGGGGATTCCATTACCGATCTGAATATCGCAAAGGCCGTAGAATTTCATAATCGGAAGAGCTCCCTTGCTACAATAATTCTTTCAAAAGTAGATGTTCCCCTTGACTATGGTGTTGTGCTTACAAATGAAAAGGGCGGTATTACCGGCTTTCTCGAAAAACCCAGCTGGGGTGAAATTTTCAGTGATACTGTAAATACAGGTACATATATTCTGGAACCGGAAGTTTTAAAATATATTGAGCCACATAAAAATACCGACTTCAGCAGAGATATTTTTCCAGTGCTTCTGAACCTGGAAAAAAGAATGTTTGGATACGTAATGCCGGAATATTGGTGTGATATGGGAGATATACGTTCCTATATCAAAGTTCACTGTGATATTCTTGACAAAAAGATAAACCTGAATTTTGACGGTTTTTTATTGAAAGAAAATGTATGGGTGGGCTCAGGTACCCTAATAGAACCCAGTGCAGAAATTAACGGTCCTTGCATCATTGGTTCAAACTGCAAAATAGGAAATGGGACTCTCATTGACAACTATACCATTATCGGGAATAATACAATCATCGAAGACGATGTTTCCATAGTTCGCAGTATAATCTGGGACAACAGTTATATTGAATATGGAAGCGAATTGAGAGGGGCAATACTCTGTAATAAAGTAAATTTGAAACACTACGTATCAGTATTTGAAAATGCTGTTGTTGGTGAGGGTTGTAAAATTAACGAAAGAGTTATAGTCAAACCCAACATTAAAATATGGCCTGAAAAAACTATTCAACCCTTTGCAGTAATAGACAGAAATATGATCTGGGGTTCAAAGCACTCAAACAAAATATTTGGTGATAATGGTATTTCGGGCATAGTTAATGTTGATATATCCCCTGAATTCGCCACAAGACTGGGAGCCGCATACGGATCACAATTTAAAATAGGCTCAAGGGTGGTAGTCAGTTCTACAAACTCAAACTCTGCAAGAATGTTCAAGCACGCTTTTATATCCGGAATTCTGTCTGTAGGTGTTGAGGTGTATAATATGAGCAGCCTGCTCACCCCCATAGCCAGAACAGCAATTGGATTTCTTGCTGTAGAGGGCGGCATACACATAAAGAATGATATTAATAATGTTAATAAAATCAGAGTAGATTTCATGGACATCAGAGGGGCGTCCATCAGCCGGCTGGCAGAAAGAAAAATTGAAAATTCCTTTTTCAAGGAGGATTTTAAAAGGTGTTCTTCACAACAAATAAGCAGACTTAATAACATAACCGACTTTAGCAACTACTATACCCGTAATTTGAACAATACAACAAATATGTCCGTAATTAAGGAAAAGAACCCAAGAATATGTGTATACTCGGTGTCTGAATTCGTTCTTTCCATAGTAGTCCCTTTGCTTACCGGACTTGGCTGCAGTATTTCCTGCTCAGCAAATTATGACAGCTTTGAGACTGTTACGAAAAGTATTGATGATACTTCCTCCGATTTTGCAGTAATCATTGATAAAAATGCAGAAGAACTTGTATTGGTGGACAAATCCGGAAAAGTTGTCAAAGATAATCTATTCCAGGCATTTATTGCATTGATTATATTCAAGTCAGTGCCAGGAGCAACGTTCTTTGTTCCAATTACAAGCTCTGAAGTCATAGAAAAACTGGCAGTTAAGTATAACGGTACTGTAAAGCGTACAAAAAATTGTTCGCAGGCTATAATGGATGAGATTCTTGCTCATAAAACAAGGAGCGAAAAAGCAAAGGAAATCAGTACCATCCCTGCTTCAGAGACATTTGCGCCAAATCAGTTAACCCTGAGTTATGATGCTATAGAAGGTCTGGTTAGGATTATTGAATACATGTGCTACTCTAATACCACACTTGGAGAAATCTTGTCAGAGATTCCTGAATTCTTTGTGGTGAAGAGAAGTATAAAGTGCCCCTGGGAATTAAAAGGAACCGTTATGAGAACAATTATCTTTGAGCATAAAGATAAAAAGCTGGAATTGTTGGATGGTATTAAACTATATTGTGAATCAGGTTGGGTCTTAATTGTACCGGATGCGGATAAGCCCGTTTTTAAAATAATGGCGGAAAGCAGCTCCGGCGTTGAGGCAGAAGTCCTTTGTAATAAATACTATAACCTTTTGGAAGGAATTATAAACCGGTCTTATTAATATATTTATTTGACGTTAAGGAATAGATATTACATAATCGATTTATTAGCAATAATAAATTTTATTTAACAGACCTACAGGATATGGAGATAAATGAGAACAGTATTTGCAAAAGAAAAACATGATGGGAAAAGAATAGAAAAAGTAATAAGGGATTTTTATCCCAACCTTTCTTCAGGAATGCTCTTTAAGGCGCTCAGAAAAAAAGATATCAAGGTAAATGGTGTTCGCATCAAAGAGGATTACTCGGTATCAGAAGGAGATAAAATTGAAATATATATTATAGACGATTTTCTTCTGGGAAAGGTTGATGAGGGATATTCAACAGTTTTTGAAGATTCAAATATTCTGATAGTCAACAAGGCACAGGGAATACCTGTACACCCTGATAACAACCAGACCGAAGCAACACTTATTGACAGGCTCCAAAAAATCCACGGCCCCCAATTATCGTTATGCCACAGGCTTGACCGTAATACCGGCGGACTTGTTATCCTGGCAAAAAACCATTCATCTCTAGAAATAATGCTTGAGAAAATAAAAGACAGAGAAATACAAAAATACTATACCTGCATAGTTTCAGGTATCATGGAAAAAAAACAGGCAGAACTGGTTGACTATCTGGAAAAGAATGATAAAATAAGCAAAGTTTTTATATCTGATAAAAGATCAAGAGATTCACTGGAAATTGTAACCCGTTACAGGGTAATTAAGGCTTTGGAAAATTTGAGCCTGCTTGAGGTTGAACTTGTAACAGGCCGTACACATCAGATACGCGCACATCTTGCACATTATGGGCATCCCATCATAGGTGACGGAAAATACGGCAGAAATATTGAAAACAGGAAGTTCAATGCCAAATACCAAATGCTGTGTGCAAGTAAGCTCATATTTGATTTTAAAACACCTTCCGGCCATCTGGATTACCTGAAGGGTAGAACTGTTTCAATAGCTCCCCCCTTTGAGCTTGAACAAATTTTAACAAGGCAATAGATGTCCACCTCTGCAAGTGGCAGGTACGGCTCCGGTTTTCAATCGTTGAGCAAGTATCTCCCACCTCTATGTGTTATAAAAAAAAATTAAACCCTGAAATTACAAATACAGCCTTAAAAAAGATAAAACGCTGCAGCCAATTAAACTGCAGCGTTTTATCCTTTTTAGAGCTTATCCAATATCTGCTTGTGCCTGGCACAAATCCGTCAAAATGACGAGCGCAATGAGGTATTAGACAGGCTCATTTATGCTACTTCTTAATGAACAACTGAACAAATAACTTTCCATAGGTGGGACTATCAACAATCCCAATACCTGTGTAAGTAAATTTGTCATTGTATATGTTGTTGCTATTCTCCTTCACCCAAGCCTTAACAACCTTTTCAACAGACTGGTTTCCGGCAATATTTTCACCTGCAGTACTAAACTTCACTCCATTTTTTTTCATCATGTCAAATGGTGTACCATAATACTTTGAAGTGTGGCTGAAATAATTGTTTTCCTTCATGTCCTTTGCTTTAAGCCTTGCTATTTTAACCAGTTGAGCATCAAACTGAAGAGCTTTCAGTCCCTGCTCTTTTCTGAATTTATTGACCATATCCAATAATGACTGCTCATCAGCAGAGATATCCTTAATCTGTTCTATGGCTGTGGACGCAGCATTTGTACCCGTCTTTGCATTCGATGCCGGAGTTTTAGAGCCTGTCTGGGTATTTTTCTTTTCAACAGTATTGGCAGTATTCTTATCCGGTTTGGCAGTTGTGGTCTGCTTGGTAGTTGAAGCATTTTTTATCTTATCAAGCTTAAGATAACGTGATGATACCGAACCTACATTTCCGCTTCCACCGGCATATATTGCATACCAGTCACCCAGCTTACCCATGACAGTGACCTTCTGGTCCTTCTTCAGCTTGCATATTATATCAAAAGTAGTTGCAGGACCTGTACGCAAATTCACCTCATTGGCTGTAATTATACCGGAGTTATTTTCCACATTCTGATAAGCCTCCGATGCATCTGCCATATACGGTGCCGTTCCGGCAGGTACAAAGGTAAAAACAAAAACCGATAAAACTAATGTTATTGTAAATAATTTTTTCCTAGTCATAAAACCCCTCCTACATAGAAAATAGACGTTGTTTATACTCTCCCGATTCATTCATTTATCTGGTAAACAACCCACATGCTATTAGTATTGACAGGTTTTACATATTTATTTACATTTTTTGAGAAAATTTTAAAAAGCCCGTGAAATCACACGGGCTTTTTACGAATTATACCTTATTCAAATTTATAACTTTCAGTTCAAGGGATGTGGCTTCCATACCCTTATAATTAATACGCTTTTCCCCAGTAAACCATTGTTTTGGCAGGTTTTCCGCAGCACATGCACTTGTCCGACAGCTCTTCCTGTTCGAAAGGCATACATCTTGCAGTTGCACCGGTCTTTTCCTTAACCTGATCCTCACAAGCCTGTTCACCGCACCACATAGCTTTTACAAACCCCGGAGTACTGTTTATAATCTGTTCAAATTCATCTATAGCAGTTGCAGTATAAGTCTTTTTGTCTCTCATTTCTCTTGCTCTTTCAAGAAGTGATTTCTGGATATCTGCAAGCAGTTTTTCTACAGTTTCCTCGAGGCTGTCAATTGGTGTAAATACTTTCTCTCTGGTATCTCTTCTCACAAGAACTACCTGGTTTTTTTCAATATCCTTCGGACCAATTTCCAAACGAAGAGGAATACCCTTCATCTCATATTCAGCAAATTTCCAGCCGGGCATCTTGTCACTGTCATCAATTTTCACTCTGAATTTAGTTGACAGACCCTTTAAAAGTTCATTTGCTTTTTCAAGTACCCCCTCTTTATGCTGGGATACAGGAATGATTACAAGCTGTGTAGGTGCAACAGCAGGCGGTAATACCAAACCGCTGTCATCTCCGTGTACCATAATTATGGCACCTATCAGTCGTGTAGTTACGCCCCATGAGGTCTGATGAACGTACTGAAGCTGATTGTTGCTATCTGTATACTGAATTTCAAAAGCTTTTGCGAAACCATCACCGAAATTATGTGATGTTCCCGACTGCAGCGCCTTTCCGTCATGCATAAGGCTTTCAATAGTGTAGGTTGCTTTTGCCCCTGCAAACTTTTCCTTGTCGGTTTTTCTCCCCTTTATTACAGGAATCGCGAGGACATTTTCACATACGTCGGCATATACGTTAAGCATCTTTATTGTTTCTTCCTGAGCCTCTTCAGCCGTAGCATGTGCAGTATGGCCTTCCTGCCATAAAAATTCCAAAGTTCTGAGGAATGGTCTTGTTGTCTTTTCCCATCTTACTACAGAACACCATTGATTATACAATTTGGGTAAGTCCCTGTAAGAATGTACTATATTAGCATAGTGCTCACAGAATAAAGTTTCGGAAGTTGGTCTTACACACAATCTTTCAGTAAGCTTTTCATCTCCTCCGTGTGTAACCCATGCTACTTCAGGAGCAAACCCTTCAACATGTTCTTTTTCCTTCAACAACAAGCTTTCAGGAATAAACATCGGCATATAGACATTTTCATGTCCTGTTGCTTTAAACCTGGAATCAAGCGCCTTCTGAAGATTCTCCCATATTGCATAGCCATAGGGTTTTATAATCATACATCCTCTGACACTTGAGTAATCGACGAGTTCAGCTTTTTTAATAACATCGGTATACCATTGTGCAAAGTCATCATTCATAGATGTTATTGCTTCAACTAATTTTTTATCCTTGGACATTTTAAGCTCCTTTTCCGCTTAGTGCAAAATGAATTTTCCCAAAGTAAAGAGGCTTAAAATTCATTTTATTGCACGCTCTAAAACTATATTTAATATGTTAATTATTACCTGTCAAGAAAATTTGTTTTTGATTAAGCTTTTAGTAAATAGTATTTTATATAATATATAATTTCTATATGATCAAAAAGTACCACCTAATATTATATAATATATGTAACTGGTAATGTCAATACACTTGAAGGGGTAATAGTGGGTATAATATAATGTGAGTTGTTGATTGACTTATTAATTTTGAGCTCAAAGATCAAAAAGATCTGGCAGAATAAAAATTATATGTTTTAGAGGGAGAATTGTTATGAAGGTTGGAATCGGTCAGGATAGTCATAAATTTGACTTTGAAAATAAAAGTAAGAAATTCATTTTAGGAGGAGTTGTCTATGAAGGAGTAGCTCCTCTCGCAGGAAACAGTGACGCAGATGTTGTTTTGCATGCAATTACAAATGCTGTTTCGGGTGTAACCTGTGTCAATATTCTCGGAAAAATTGCCGACGATATGTGTTCGAAAAGAGGAATTACCGACAGCTCGGAATACCTTAAGGAAGCTCTTAAATATCTTGTGGATGTAAAAATAGTTCACGTATCCATATCAATAGAATGCTCATATCCAAAGATCACACCAAAAATACCTGAAATGAGAAAAGTCATATCCAATCTTTTAAGTATTCCGGAAAATAGTGTTGGAATAACTGCAACTACCGGGGAAGGCCTGACCCAGTTTGGCCAGGGCCAGGGTATACAGGCATTTTGTATTGTTACTGCGCTGTAGGCTGTGACACCGGTACTGCTATATAAGAGGTGTGACCCGGCAAACAGTCAATGCTTTACAGTCATTGCCACCAGCCTTATCATTCCATTATTAAAAAACTATGTATATTGATGCAATAGAAAAGGGACTGCAAATCTACAAATAGACTGCAGTCCCTGAGTTTATAAGCTAAATTTCATAGTACGAAAAGTATTATGTTTACCAAATCTTATTTTTTATGTCATCCAAAGTAACAGCAATATTGCTTTTATAGGTATTGCAAAGATGATCATTGGCAGTCCACTTTTCGGTACTCCCAAAATCATTGCTCCAGGTCATAAACCACAGCCAGTGCGCGCCCTCCTCAATAGCCCTTTCCAGATCGGGAATAGTTCCGTTTTCAGTATAAGCCACCATTTTATTACCTGCAGCAGGGAGATTGGTCATGTCAAATTTTTCTTTTAGAGGGTTATAATCATAAGGTTCGGAATAATGGTCACAGCTCATAATATCAACACAATCATCACCTGGATACCATTCTAAGGAAATACTGTTCCAGATCCAGATCAGATTGTTTAAAGCATGATAGTTTGTAAATCTGTCATACATAATTCTCCACAGCTTTTTACAAGCTTCCGGTCCTTTTGCTCCCCACCAGAACCATCCCCCTTCCGCTTCATGAAGTGGTCTCCAAAGAATCGGAATATTTTTTTCCTTAAAAAGCTTAAGTTTTCCTGCTATGTAATCAATATCAGAAATTATTGCTGCAAATTCTTCAGATTTTTCATCCATAACTTTACTGATATCAAACTCAGTATGCTCTGTATAGAAGCTTTTATGCTTTCCATACATTGGAGAAAACCAGTGCCAGCAGTAGGTTACTATTCCACCGGATTTTTCAGCCCACTCCAACGCTGTCTCAATGGTATTCTGATTTTCATAAACTTCATTCAAGCACTCCTCATCTGACTCGGCATAATTAACATTCGGTGAATATCCCAGCAGCTCAAAGCCGCAGACAGCAGGAAGTTTCCCGGTTTTCTCCCTTATGTAACGGAGTTCTTTCTGTTCTGCAGTTTGAGTATGTTGTCCCGTAAGAATATGTTTTCCGTAAATACTGCCCAAATACTCCATTAATTTTTTTGCTTCATTGCTGGCATTTGGATTACATAATGTCGTTTTAATAATCATAATTACATATGCTCCTTAATTTAAAAATAAAATTTATAAATTTAGTCAGGTTACATCAAGATTATATCACATTATTTTTTTAAATAAATAATATTATTTTTGTTTCCTGTAATTATATTAATAACAATTCAGTAAGATTTTAATTTTTTGTAATCCACTTCAGGTATTAATATCAGGAGCTAGAAATATACAAGAAAAGGACCGGGGAATTTTTATTTTCCTTCGATCCTTTTTGTTGTTAGCAACCTTTAAAGTTTTGTTAAAATGGACTCACCTATTATAATATCCTCCGGGGTAGTTATTTTAATATTCTGATAACTTCCTTCAATAATCTTGACGGGAATACCCTGTCTTTCTACCAGAACCATATCATCTGTTCCGGTATAACAATCCTTAACCGCCTGCTCATGCGCCTCCATAATGACATTTAATTCAAAGCCCTGAGGAGTTTGTATACTCCAAAGCTTACCTCTGTCAGGTGTGGATACAACAAAACCGTCCGGGTCTGATATTTTTACAGTATCTTTCAGTCTTACACCTATTCCGCAAGCACTGTGGTTTCTGGCACCTTCTATACAGTCGACTATGTTTTTATCAGTCACAAACGGTCTGGCGCCGTCATGAATCAGCACTATCCCGCAGTGAGTTCCTGCTGCGCAGAGTCCTTTGTACACCGAATTCTGGCGCTCTGCACCTCCGCTTACCAGTGATCTTACTTTTGTAAGGCTAAACTTATCAACAATTGCTTTTCTGCAATGGCTTATATCTTCTTCATTTACAACCACTATAATATCATCTATTTCCTGGCACTGCTGAAATACAGTTATTGTCCTGGCAAGAACAGGAACTCCTCCAATTTCCATATACTGCTTGTTTACACTGGAATTCATCCTGGTCCCTTTTCCCGCCGCAGTTATTACTGCTGCAACTCTCCCTGTAACCCTTTTGTTGTCTATATCCAAATTTTTATTTGCCTCCATCATGTTTACTTATTAGGCTTTGCAAAAACCATCCTTCCGGCTGAAGTCTGCAGAACACTAGTAACCATAACCTGTATTGTCTCTCCCAGGTATTTCTTGCCGCCTTCAACAACAATCATCGTACCATCGTCGAGAAAACCCACACCCTGTCCATTTTCCTTACCGTCTTTTACTACCTGAATACTCATTTCCTCACCAGGCAGAGCAATGGGCTTTACAGCATTTGCAAGTTCATTGATATTCAGTACATGTATACCCTTCAATGCCGCCACCTTGCTGAGATTATAGTCTATTGTGACAAGTTTCCCCTTTAATTTGGCAGAAGCTTTCATTAACATCTCATCTGCTTCAATGTTATGAAAATCGAATTCCTCAATCTTTACGTGGTAATTGCTATCCTTTTGAAGCAGATTCAGAATATCCAAACCTCTTCTTCCTCTGGCCCGTCTCAGATTATCCTGTGAATCGGCTATATGCCTGAGTTCCTCCAAAACAAAAGAGGGTACTATTATATCTCCGTCTATAAAACCGGCAGTGCAAATATCAAGAATCCTGCCATCTATTATAGTACTTGTATCCAAAAGCTTTGGGGCATTCAGGCTTCCCTTTGAATCTCTAAAAAGATCAATAAAATTCTCATTTCTTTTTCTCAGTGAAAGGCCCACTCCTGTAAAACCGAACAGTATATTGATAATTACGGCAAAAGGTACTCCAATTATTTGAATTTTAATTATGGGGATGCTGATAAGATTTGCTACCACCAGACCAACGATCAGACCGATAGCACCAAGAAATAATTCAGATAAAGTTATGTTTTGTATTCTGCTTTCGATTTTGTCAATAAAACCACCCACCAATTCAATGATTTTGGCAGCCATAAAATAAAATAATGCACAAAATACCAATACAAACAGAACGAAAATAGAAATACGGAAATTTTCGCTTATTTTAATGTTGTTGCTTATAAAAATTGTACGCAGTATTGTAAAACCGGTGACAGCACCTAGAATAGCAAAAGAAATCTTAATAATCCTGTTTAACACATTAAATCTCCTTCAAAAGGTATTTTTACTCAGCCGTAAAGGTATTCATGAATTTTGGTTTCCACTTCATGCTGATTTAAACCTTTTGCAAGAACCAGTTCACTTATTAATATTTGTTTAGCACTATTTAACATTTTTCTCTCACCGGTGGAAAGTCCTCTTTCTCTTTCCCTCTGCATAAGAGATCTGACAACCTCGGCAACTTCAAAAATGTCACCACTCTTGATTTTAACCATATTTTCCCTGTAACGCTTGTTCCAGTTTGCACAAAAATCATGCTGTACGTTTCCCAGAACACTAAACACCTTATCTGCTTCAGATATGCTAATTACATCCCGGATTCCAATATCATCCACATTATTTGTTGGAATCATTACCTTTAAATCGCCGATTGGAATTTTCATAACATAATAACTGCATTTCTTACCCAGTATTTCCCGTTCTTCAATAGACTCAATAACTCCTGCACCATGCATTGGATATACAATTTTGTCTCCTACGTTATACATAGTAACCTCCAAATAACCATTGCAAATAATACTTGTCTTTTGTATATCCAGCTTAGCAAATAAAGCTCAGGATCGGATGGAGTCTTACTTATACCAACTCCCGGTATTGTTTTTGGAAATTCCTTTATGTTAAGCTATGTACTAAATTCGGACAATACTGTCCAAATTTTTAATGGTAAAATACTAAAAACGCACCATTGTATGTTGAGTGCGTTTGATTGTCTCTTTCGGTATTAATTTCTCATAGGACAAGTATACTACAAACAATAAGCCTTTGTCAAAAGGACAAGGGAATAAAATTTAAAATTTTCCAATTTTATAGTAAAATATTTGTTTTTGTTTGACTTTATATTATTTTTGAAAGTATAATTAAAATAGACATCCAAATACTGAGGTGAATCACATGAAAGATATTCTTATTGATGATTTTCAATATACTGCGCAGGAATTATTAGTTAGAAATAAAAGTATTCTTGATCTCATTACAAAGTATCAAGATTCCAATTCCAGAGTGAACAGGGCTATTATTAAGTCAGTCACTCAATGTGGCTGTTTGACTATATCGGCTCATAAGCAGGAAATTCCTGAAGACGCCAGTTTTGACCAAATGAAAAGTTCAGCAGATGCTCACGTGGGTGGTACTCTATGTGATAATTGCCGTGACGCCATTGAACGCGATATGGGTAGAAATGTGTTCTATCTTGCATCCTTGTGCAATGCTCTTGATTTAAACCTCTATGATATTATTTTAAAAGAAAACGATAGAATTCGCATGTTGGGAAAATACAATCTGAGATGATTGAAGGCTGGCCTTTTTGCCAGCCTTTTTTATTAATGGCTTAATCTCTTTACTTAATCTCACTGTTACTGCCCGGCTCTTGAGAGCTGTTCCAGAATCTCTTGGGTGGTTTTCAGAGTAGCTATTCCTTTTAAAACACTGTTATGATGGTTGACAATTTGTTCAGCAGATAAAATGGGACTATCAAAGGTAGTATGTGCGTCCTGTACCAGCGTCAGCTCATAATCTGACGAATATGCCGCTCTGCAGGTTGTATCAACACAAAATTCAGTCTGCATGCCCATAACAATTAATTTATCGATACCCAGCTCCTGAAGGAGGTCTCTAAGGTTTGTCCTGTAAAAGGAATCTCTTTGAGTTTTCCGGATGACCGGTTCACCTTCCACAGGTGCTATTTCAGGGCATATCTGCCAGGTTGCGGTATCTTTTTGAAACTCATCTTCAGCCGTGTGCTGAACAAATATTACCGGTATGTTGTTTTCCCTGGACTTGAAAAGCATTTCCCTGATATTTTTAAGAACCGTATCGCCGTTATAGGGATACTCATTCTTATAGGAGAACATGGCTACCTGGACATCTATTACAAGCAGTGCTGTTTTATTCATATTTCTCCCCCCGTCTTAATGGCTTTTAGCTGACTATTTCTAAGAAACCGACACTAATTTGAGTCTTAAAGTTCTTTTTTCATACAGATGCTGTTTTCCATCCCTATATAGGGACCATAATTATCTATTGTTTCATGCCCGTGGTTTTTGTACAACCCAATTGCTTCATGCTGCTTAACACCTGTCTCAAGCACACAGTATTTATAGCCCTTGTTTTGTGCCTGCTGCTCAAGATTATTCAGAACTTTTCGGGCCAGTCCCTGCTTTCTATACTCATTCATAACAAAAACCCGCTTTATTTCAACCGTGCTGCTGTCATATTCCTTAAAGGCTCCACAGGCTACCGCTGAACTGTCTGAATATATTAAAACAACATCCTTTATGTAGTCAACCTTGTTATGTTTTTTATACTGCTGCTGTATGGCTCCATACCGCTGTTCAAGATCTGCATCCAATAAAGCTATCAAATTAAGAAAATCCTTATTCTTGCTATCGACTATCGCAATTCTATACCCTTTGCTGCTATCTTCCAACATTTTTTAACCCCCGTTTCCCCCAATTGCGGGATGGTGCAAAGTAAATAAATCTACTGCATTCATCCGTTCTTACAAGCTCAGACATGCCTCTACCGCCAGCTCCAAAATAGCTTTCCTTACATCAGTCTGACCATTCCAGCATCTTGAGTCCCACCCATTGCAGCTGACATCATCTCCGCCATATAAAAGTTGTCCGAAAACAACCTTTCTGAACTCAGCAACCGCACAGAAAGCTGAACATTCCATTTCAACTGTAAGGCAGCCCTCCTGCTTTCTCAGGTTTACCCTGTCCGGTGTTTCTCTATAAAATGCGTCGGTGGTCCAGGTCTTTGACAAAATATATTTACACCCGTGTTTTTTTAGAACCGACTCAATAGCTTTTACAGCCTTCCTATTGACCTGGACCTCCCTGCTTGGCGGCAGATAGTGATATGAAGTACCCTCATCTCTCACCGCTGTCACAGGTACCAGTATATGACCTACCGCAATGCTGCTGTCCAGAACCCCTGCCCCGCCGCAGGCAATGAATTTCCTGCCGCCAAGCGCAATCACTTCCTCCAGCATCCCGGCGCACAAAGGCGCTCCAACTCCGGGATGAAAAACCGTCACGGCTTTATCGCCCGCCTGAAGCCGGTATATGGGATGCTCACCAATTTCTGATTTCATACAGGTTATGACTTCAAGCTTTCCTTCATTTTTCAGACTGGTTATACCCTCTATTAACAATGTACAATACGTTTTTGAGTGGCGAATTTGCCCTGCGGCTGCGTTGAAGCCGCTTGCAAGGCACAAAGCCTTTCTGCGCGTCTTCGCCTTGTCGCAAGCCAAATTCTCTCACTCAAAAATCA
>JAQSXC010000025.1 GCA_029266335.1 Eubacterium sp.
AAGGATTGTAATAATTTATGCCATAACTGTTTTGATTGCAAAAATGCAGAGCTAAAAAAGGAATACTGCCAAGATATGATTTAGTAGACAATATGAATATGATGTGCAGCTGAGAGCTGCCGGAAAGGATAATGATTATGAAAAATAGTTGCTTATGTGAGAGTTGCAAACAAGATATTTTGAAAAGGGTTATTGACATGAATAAAAATCTTGATTTACAAAAAGAAAATGTTTCAGTAAGTGGTGGTCCCATAGTGGAGGTTCCATATATGTCTGAAAGCGGAAACATATTTTTCGTAGGTGAATATGCTCAGAATAATTTTTGTTCTCAATGCGGTAGCAGGATTTAAGACGCCATTTAAGAAAAGTACGGCATAAAGGTATTTATTTTCTAAAACTAGTGTGATATAGTTGAAGAACAAAACGTTCTATGACGGGAAAACATAGAACGAAACTAAAGAATAGGGGGTGCCTATGACTAAAGAGGAATTAAGAAAGATTAAAACCATTGGAATGGATATTAAGGATTATAGAAATAGGATTCAAGACTTATACAATGGTGATGCTGCTCCAGGTGATAAATATGTAAGTGATAAAGTAACCGGCAGTTCTACTTGTTTTCCATATAGCGCCAGATCATTCAGAATTGAAGGTTTTGAAAAGATGTCGGATGAATGTATTCAAAAGAGAAATGATTTGGCTGAAAAGCTTAATAAAAAAATGGAACAGTTTATTTTACTACTTAACAAAGCATATGGGTATTTTGATACTATACCGGACAGAACTACAAGGCTGATATTGATACATAAATTTATAGATAATATGTCAGAGGAACAAATTGCAGAAGAAATGGGCATAAGCCGCAGCACCGTTCAAAGAAAAATAAAATTTTGGAGAGAAAAAGAAAAACACGAATAAAAATTATTGAAATGGTGCTGAATGAAGCTTTTGGAAGTGATAGAATTGTATTGTGAAAAGTATGTTTAATATTCAACAAACGAAACGAGACAGGGACGGATACCTTGCCTCGTTTTTGTTTTGTCCGAAAGGATGTGCTCAAGATGGCTAGACCAAAGTATAAATTTAAGTGTGCAACATGCGTCTGGGGTACATTTAGAGAAGGCAAGTGGTTTTGTATGTTCCCTGAATGTGCAAGGAAAAGACTTAAAAAGTAGAGAAGGTGATCCAGAATGAACACAGTTGACCCGATAAGAGATCCAGAAAAGCTGAAGTTGATATGTACATATTTGAAGAAAAATAATATAAGGGATTTCATAATGGTTTATACGGGGTTTTATTCTGGTCTGCGAATATCAGACATTCTTAAGCTAAGGATATGTGATGTTAAAAACAAAGATATAATTCGCATCCGTGAACAAAAGACAAAAAAGGAAAAGAAATTTGAAATTAATCCTGAATTAAAAAGAGAACTAAAGAAATACTGTGAAGGGAAAAACCTTAATGAATATCTCATACCGAGTAGGCAAGGGAAGAATAATCCATTAAGCCGGGTAAGAGCATACCAGATAATGAAAGAGGTCGGAAGTCTATTTGATATACCTGACCTTGGAACACATACACTTCGGAAAACATTTGGATATCATAACTATAAACAGTTTAAAGATGCAGCTTTATTGATGACAATATTTAATCATTCAAGCCAAGCCATTACCTTAAGATACATTGGAATAGAACAGGAAGACATAAATAAAAACATGAAAAACTTCCGTTTATTTTGATATGACATTAACATAATGAGATTGTGTAAAACTCATTATAAGTAGTTACTTGACTTGCATTAATATAAGGCTTTAGAAGGAATAAGCGAGTTTAACAGAATATAAGATATGTTAAAGTGAAAAAACTTTTTCTACTATAATGTATGTAATTTAAAGAATGGATTGATATAATTTATGGCACAAAAGTTTTCTAAATGGTTTTATATTTCAAAGGCATGGTTAGAATGTAGGGCGGCTTATATTAAATCAGTGTTTGGGTTATGTGAAATATGCGGAAAGCCAGGATACATTGTTCATCATAAGAATAAGCTTACGCCACAAAACATTAATGATCCGAGTGTAACTCTGAATTGGAGCAACCTTGAGTATGTTTGTCTTGATTGCCATAATAAAGATAAATTTGGCGAACATACTGGCAAAAAGAAAAGATATATATTTGATGGTGAAGGGAATGTACTCCCCCCATCAAGAAAAACAGGGGGTACATTTGGAGACCGAGTAGAGGAGGTCAAAAAAACCCTGCAATAAAAATTTGAATATAGGGGGTGATTTTTAGATGGAATTATTACAAGAAGTGGAAATTTACAAAGAGAAAGCCAAACTTAAAAAGATATTCAAGGACATGGAAAAAAATAAAAAGAATTTGGTTGACGGTCTTTTGAATGAAGCAGCCTTCCTGGTATGCTTACAAAATGAGTGTAGAAGAATTCTTCAAGAAGAAGGAGTGTTAACTGAGACCATTAATGCCACACAATCATTTTTGAAGGAACACCCTGCAGCCGGAACTCTTTTAAATAGTATTGCAAAATATAACGGTATAATCAAAACTCTACTTGACCATATTCCACCTGAAAAGAAAAAGGCGAGCAGGTTAGCTGCTTTGATGAAAGAATGACAATACCATATTCAAATTACATTCTGGAATATTGGAGCAAAATTGAAAATGGTGAAATTACAGTTGGCAAGTGGATAAAATTAATATATCAAATAATAGTAAGTGACCTTCAGAATAGCACTTACTTTTTTAATGCCAAAAAAGCAAATAAAGCTATAAAGTTTATTGAGAATTTCTGCCATCACTGTGAAGGAAGAAATGATTTATTAAAACTAGAGCTTTGGCAAAAAGCCTGTGTCTCAATAATATTCGGTATTGTTGATAGTGACGATATCCGTATATTTAGAGAAGTATTCATCATAATGGCCCGAAAAAACGGGAAGACATTATTTGCTAGTGCAATTATTGCATATATGACATATCTTGATGGAGAATATGGCGCGAAGATTTATTGTTTAGCTCCTAAACTTGAGCAGGCAAATATTGTTTATGATAACTTTTACCAGATGATACAGCAAGAAGATGAACTTGGAGAATTAGCAAAGAAACGCAGGAGTGATATCTATATTACTGAAACTAATACCACTGTAAAACCAATTGCCTTTAATGCTAAAAAATCAGATGGCTTTAATCCTCATTTAGTTGTTAACGATGAAGTTCATGCTTGGGTCGGAGATCAGGGACTCAAACAATATGAAGTTATGAAGTCAGCTCTCGGTGCAAGACGGCAGCCATTAATTTTAAGTATATCAACTGCCGGATACATTAATGATGGTATTTACGATGAATTAATGAAACGTTCCACTGCCTTCTTAAAAGGCAACAGCAAAGAGAAAAGATTACTTCCTTTGTTATATATGATTGATGATATAGATAAGTGGAATGATATCGAAGAGTTAAAAAAGAGCAATCCAAATTTAGGTGTTTCAGTACAGCCCGATTTTTTAATTGAAGAGGCTGCTATTGCTGAAATGTCTTTGAGCAAACGTGCTGAGTTTTTAACGAAGTACTGTAACATCAAACAAAACAGCTCCATAGCTTGGCTTGATTATCCAGTGGTAGATCAGGCAAGCCAAAGACATTTTATTTTAGAACAGTTTAGAGGATGCTATGCAGTCGGCGGGATTGATTTATCACAAACAACTGATTTAACAGCTGCAAGTATAGTAATCGAAAAGGACGGTAAGTTGTTTTTATTTACTCAGTTCTTTATGCCTAAAAACAGACTCGAAACGGCGCAGGCAACTGATGGTGTACCTTACGAAATATTTGTTAAACAGGGATACTTACAGTTAAGTGGGGATAATCATGTTGACTACAAAGATGTATTTGATTGGTTTGTTATGCTGCTAAAGGAATACCAAATTCGATGTCTTAAGGTTGGATATGACCGGTATAGTGCTCAATATCTTATTGATGATTTGAAGAAATTTGGTTTCCATATGGATGATGTTTACCAGGGAGAGAACTTGACTCCTGTAATAAAAGAATTTGAAGGTGAAATTAAGGACGGTAGATTGGAAATTGGGCAAAACAACCTACTAAAGGCCCATTTCTTAAATGTTGCATTAAAGCATAACTCCGAGACTAGAAAGTTCAAACCAATAAAAATAGAAAGCAGATGCAGAATTGACGGGTTTGTTTCGGTAATTGATGCAATGACCGTAAGACAAAAATATTATAGCGAAATAGGGGTGATGCTTAAAAATGCCGCATAGAGAGGAGGTGAAACTATTTGATAGTAGTATCAAAGTTACTTGACAAGTTTAAAACCAGAATAATTCCCTTCGTATTTACCAATGGTAATTCCGTCCCTGGTAATCTAAGAGAGAATGAGTTAATTGGTTCAATAGCAAATGCAATAGCAACTAATGTTGGGAAACTTTCACCGCAGGTCATCAGAAAAGATTCAAAGGGGATGACCATAAAAAATGATCCTCTTTCAAAGCTTCTGAATATAAGACCGTGTCTGGAAATGTCAACATATGATTTTTTATATAGAATAGCAAGCGACTTAGTGTACACATCTAATGCGTTTGCTATTTTGTTTTATGATGAAAGCTTCCTTAATATAACCTCAATACAACCTGTAACGGTGACAAGGTATAACATCTTTGAAGATGCCCAAGGAAACATATTCTTTAAGTTTACCTGGGACTATGACAACAAGGAATATACAGTACCATATCAATCAGTAATTCATATCAAGGGACGTTATAACAAAAAGAGGTTTATGGGTACGCCGCCGGATTTGGATTTACAAAGTACTCTTGATCTTTTAGAAACAACATATCAAGGGATAAAAAACTCTGTTAAAAACTCTGCAACGCTTAGAGGGTATCTGAAGTATAACAACTTTATAGATGATAAAACATTACAACAAAAAGTAAATGAATTTCAGACAGCATATATGTCTGCAAGCAATGAGGGTGGCATTGGTGGTCTTGACAATGCTATGGAGTTCAAAGAAATAACACAAAGACCTGCTACGATTCAAACACTACAAATGCAGTTCTTCAGAGAAAACATTTACAGATATTACAACTTGAATGAAAAAATTCTTACTTCCACTGCAAATGCTGAAGAATGGAATGCCTTTTATGAGAATGTTATTGAACCAATTGCCATACAACTCAGCCTTGAGTTCATGTTCAAGTGCCTAACCGAAAGAGAGAGGGGCTTCGGAAATAAAATCATTTTTACAGCCAACAGGCTTCAATATGCAAGTATTGATACCAGGTTAAAAATGATAGAGGCCTTATTTGACAGAGGGTTAATGACAATTAACGAAGGCAGAGACATTATGTATTTACCGCCAGTTGAGGACGGAGATGTAAGAATGATCAGTTTAAACTACGTCAATGTTGATAATCAAGATATCTACCAAGTAGGGAAAGGGGGTGGAAGCAGTGCCAAATTTGTTAAACAAAAAATATTGGGAGTTTAAAAACCAAACCTCAACAGAAGCTGACCTATATCTTTATATAGAGATTGCTTGGTGGGGAGCTGGTTATGCTGCACATAGTGCTCAAAGTTTTAAAGCTGAATTGGACGCGCTTGGAGAAATCCAGATATTAAACATATACATAAACAGTCCGGGTGGTGATGTATTTGAAGCTCTTGCAATTCACAATATGCTAAAGAGAAAAAAATACATAAAGAATGTATATGTAGATGGATTGGCAGCTAGTGCTGCAAGTGTAGTAGCTATGGCAGGAGATAAAATTATCATGCCTTCAAATACTATGATGATGATCCATAATCCATGGACTTCAGGAGAAGGCTTTGCAAAAGATTTTAGAGATATAGCTGATCGGCTTGATAAAGCTGCAGAATCCGTGAGACAGACTTATCTTGAAAAAACAAACGGCAAAATTGAAGAAACAGAACTTATAAAGTTACTTGATGCTGAGTCTTGGCTCACAGCTCAAGAATGTTTTGATTATGGGTTATGTGATGAAGTAGCCACATCAAAACAGGTAGCAGCCAAATATACTGGCGAGTTGTTTGGCAGATATAAAAATATACCTGATAAATTAGTTCAAATGAAACAGGCTGATTCAGAGAAGTTAAATAAACTAAAAATAACCGTCATAGACGGACTATCGAAGGGAGAATAAAACATGAATATTAAGGAAATGAAAGCAAGATTGAAAGCAATTGCTGAAGAGGCAAAAACAGCAGAGGGAGAGAAACTTGATACCCTGATGAATGAAGCTCAGGATATAAACACTAAAATTGAAGCAGCAGCAAATAGGGCTAAACTCTCAGCTATGGCAGATATGGTTAAAGATGATCCTGAATCTCAGGAAGCCGGAGAAAAAGGAGAAGGAAATTCATGGGTAGAAGCAAGAGCAAAAGCTCTTAAGGCTGGAAATAAGGCTACATATTCATTTAAGAACCTTGTTTCTTCGTCATCAACCGTGCTGCCTAAGCACACCGCTTCCGACATTAAGCCAACCTTCAACGAAGTATCTAGTCTAGTGGATAGAGTTAGGACAGTTCCATTGATTGGTGGAGAAAGCTATGAAAGAGCATATGTTAAGAACTATGGTGAAGGTGGGTACACTGAGGAGGGAGCCGACTATAATCCAGCAGAACCTGTCTTTGGTTATGCTGCCATGGTAAAAACTAAAATTACTGCTTATGCAGAAGAAACAGAAGAAATTGTAAAACTTCCAAATGCGGACTATGACAGTACAATTGAAAATGGGACTACGGTGGCTATGAAGAAATATATGTCAAGGCAGATACTTATTGGGAATGGTGGAGCTGGGAAGTTTAGAGGCATATTCTTCAACCCAACTGAATCTGCGGAACAGGTTATTGATCCTGATACAGATATTGCTATTACCGCTATTGATGAAAATACACTTGACGAAATCATATACAGCTATGGCGGTGAAGAAGACGTTGAGGACACTGCGGTTCTTATACTCAATAAAAAGGATCTCAAAGCTTTTACAAAAGTAAGAGGAACAGACAAAAAGAAAGTTTATACCATAATTAACCACGGGAACACTGGCACTATTGATGGTGTTCCTTACATTATCAATAGTGCTTGCAAAGCCCTATCAGACGCAACAACAACCGCTAACAGCTATTGCATGGCCTATGGCCCGCTGTCAAATTATGAACTTCCTATTTTTTCTGACATTGAAACTCAGAGAAGTACAGATTACAAGTTTAAGCAGGGGCAGATTGCATTTAAAGGCAGCATATTTGCAGGAGGAAATGTTGCAGCTTATAATGGATTCTTAAGGGTCAAAAAAGGAGCTTAAGGAGTTGGTCAAATGTTAGAAAAAGCTCGTAAAAGACTTAGAATAACAACAACTTCTTTAGACTCAGACATTCAGCAGCTTATTGATGAAGCTTTGGACGATATAAAGCGTATTGGCATTGACACAAGTACCGTTACCCCTCTTACTGAGGGGGCGGTACTTTGCTATGTCAAAGCTAATTTCGGTAATAATCCGGACAGAGATAAGCTTATGGAGAGCTATAACATGTATCTTACGAAATTAAAGGGGTTGAAAATAAGTGAAGGATGATGTAATTAAGCTTTTTGATGATAAAGAGGATAACATAGGGAAAGAAGTTTTTGGCAATATTGAGAGTGTTTCTCAGACTGAGTACTTTCAAGCCTCACAAAGTGGCTTAAAACCCCAATATAAAATTGTCATTAGCGAGTATGATTACGAGAATGAAACAATTGCAAGATACAATTCGCAAGTATTTGCGATTTATCGTACTTTCTTACGTAATGACGAACACATTGAACTATATTTGACTTTAAAGGCTGGTGTTCATCATGGCTCAGGTTAATGATTTATCAAGTTTAATAATAACCGAGTTAATAAATTATTCAGAGGAAGTAACGGAAAAAGTCAAGCAAGCTGTTGATACTGTGTCACGGGAAGTAAATTCAGAAATAAAAAATAAGATACCGTTCAATCAGCACACTGGGAAATATGTTAAGGCGTTTCGAGTCAAAACAGTATATGAGAACAACAATGGAAAAAAGAGTGTTTGGCATGTTGTTAATGGTCAACATAGGCTTACGCACTTACTTGAACATGGTCACGCAAAACGTAACGGTGGAAGGGTAAAGGAATATCCTCATATTCGGTATGGAGAGGAGTTGGCAATTAAGAGAATGGAGGAATTGACAAGGGGGGCGATAGAAAGGTGACGCAGTTAGAACTTGAAAATTCACTTAAAACTACAGGGTTTCCTGTTACTTACAGACAGTTCAAGGTTGATAAGAAAAACCCTCCTCCAGAGCCGCCCTATATAGTGTATTTTAGATCTGATGATACTAACATATCATCAGATGTGAAAGTTCATGGCAAATTCAGAAATTATCAAATTGAACTTTATTTTGTAAAAAAAGATTCTGAAATCGAACAGCAAATTGAAACGGTTTTGGAGAATATAGACACCGGCTATTTTACCTCTGAAACTTGGATTGAATCAGAGGAGTTATATCAGGTAGTCTATCAAATTAAGGTAATAGAAAGGAGCTAAAACAATGTCTATAGATGGAAAAGAAAAAATAGTATTGGGTAGCGGAAATTTATACTGCATGGAGTTTACCGGAACCATTCCTGACAATGTAACAATTGAAACAGAGGCTAACCAACTTGGAGCAATACAGGGAGGGGCAAGTCTGGAGTACAAACCGACATATTATGAAGCCAAAGACGATATGGGAAAGGTATCAAAAGTCATTATAAGTGATGAAGAAGCAAAGCTTAAAAGTGGAATAATGACATGGTGCGGGAAAACACTTCAAAAACTCAGTAGCACAGCCAGGGTAAGTGAAGCAGCAGGTATAAGGACTGTGAAAATTGGCGGTGTAGGAAATGACAATGGGAAAAAGTATGTTCTGCACTTTGTCCATAAAGACCCCCAAGATGGTGATATTCGGGTGACAATTGTTGGACAGAACCAGGCAGGATTTACTTTAGCGTTTGCTAAGAATAAGGAAACAGTAATTGATGCCGAATTCAAGGCACAGCCACAGGATGATGAAGGTACTTTGATAAAATTTACAGAAGAAATACCAACAGTATAATTATGGGGGCAGAAATGCCCCTTCTATTTTAAGGAGTGAGAATAATATGTTTGATATAGATTCAATAAGTAAGCGATATTTTAAGATTAAAATCAACAATATTGAAATTGATGTTGAACCACCAAAGCTTAAGGTTTTAAAGAAAATAACCTCATTAGCAAAAGCAAAAAACGAAGATGCTATTGAAGATTTGGTAGAAGCAGTAAAAATTATGCTTAATAAAAATAAATCTGGGTATCAAGTTCAAGACGAACTTATTGATGAATTGGATTTTGACCAATTACTTGAAATATTAACTGCATATTTCAAATGGATAGGTGAGGTTAGAAACAGCCCAAACTAAAAATCCCTCGCTGTCCTGATGATGCAGACGAGGGACATTATCAGTTGAATTATCTTGAAGAAAAGTTGGTATCAGAATATACCGGCTTTAATTTTGCCAAGGTTTACGAACTTGATGTTTTTACTTATCACGTAATACTAAGGGATGCTGTTATTTATAAATACATGAAAACTGAAGAAGGGCAAAAGTATTTAGAAAGATGTTGGATTTTAGAGCAAAAAGAGCCAGATAGAAAGAAATTAAGAGAAAAATTAAGGAAGGAGGGTTAATATGGCTAGTGGAAATATAAAAGGCATAACGATTGAAATAGGTGGCGACACCGCCCCTCTCAACAAGGCTTTAGAAGGATCAAACAAAACCAGTAGGGACTTACAAAGCGAATTGAAGCAGGTTGAGAAACTATTGAAACTCGATCCAACTAATACAGAGTTGTTGGCGCAAAAGCAAAAGTTGCTTGCTGATTCTGTAGACAATACAAAAAATAAATTAAATACTCTAAAAGATGCTGAAAAACAGGTACAGCAGCAATTTAAAGAGGGTAAAATATCAGAAGAACAATACCGCGCTTTCCAGCGTGAAGTTGCATCCACTGAAATAAAGATGAATAAGCTTGAAAACCAGGGGAAACAGACCAATGAAGCGTTATCGGATGAAAAGCCTTTGAATAACTTGAAAAATATTGGTATAGCAGCAGGCGCAGCTGTAGCAGCAGCGGGGGCGGCCTTTGCTGGAATGGCAAGTGCTGTAATGGAAAATGCTGATGAATTACAAAGGCAGTCCGATGTTACCGGATTATCGGCTGAACGCTTACAAGAGCTACAGTATGCAGGAAATAACCTTGGAGTCGAATTGGATACTGTAACAGGAGCACAGGCCAAGCTGACAAAATCTATGGCAGCAGCACAAGATGGAACCGGAGCACAAGCCGAAGCATTTAAAAAATTGCATATATCGGTAACAGACAGTAGCGGGCAATTGAAAAGTGCTGAGACAGTCATGTCCGAGGCATTTACAGCATTGAAAGGTGTGGGTAATGAAACGGAACGGGATGCCCTCGCCATGCAGATATTTGGAAAATCAGCAATGGAATTAAACCCTCTAATAAAAGCCGGGGGAGATGAATTAAATAGACTAGCACAAGAGGCTCGAGATAGCGGCGCAGTAATGTCAAATGAAGCTGTAGCTGGGCTTGACACTTTTGGTGACACTCTTGACAATATCAAAAACTCTATCATGGGCGCTTTTGGAGAAGCACTTGGACAGTTAATACCTAAAATTCAGGAATTAATAGCAAATATAGATATGGAAAAGGTTAAGGCTAGCATACAGTCGTTTGCAACGGCTCTTGTTAATATCCTGAGTTTTATAATGAATAACGGCAGTACGATAATAAGCATTGTTGCTGGTATAGCGGCAGGAATGGTAGCTTGGAATGTAGCCACAATGATTAATGGGGTTGTTACAGCGATAAAAGCCTTTAAAGCAGCCGACGAAGGTGCAGCGACAGCGCAATTGGCTCTAAATGCAGCACAGAACGCTAATCCGATAATGCTAATTGTCACATTAATTGCCGCCTTAGTAGCTGCCATAATAATTCTATGGAATACAAATGAGGATTTTAGAAATGCTGTAACATTAGTATGGGAAGCCATTAAAGATATGGTTGGTAAAGCTATCGAAGCAATAACAAAAGTATTTTGGAAAGTAATAGACTTCATAAAGGACAATTGGCAATCGTTACTCCTCATGATTGTAAATCCTTTTGCCGGTGCATTCAAATTGCTATATGACAACTGTGAAGCATTTAGAAATTTTGTAAATGGTTTTGTTGAGGGGATAATAAAATTCTTCAAAGAAACTATACCCAATTTTATTAAAGAGGTAATTGACTGGTTTAAGGATATTCCTGACAAGATGGTCGATATTGGGAAGAACATAATAAAAGGGATATGGGAAGGTATAAAAAGTTCTGTAAAATGGATTAAAGATAAAATTACAGGGTTTGCAGGTGATATAGTAGGAGGGTTTAAAAATGCATTTGGAATACACTCTCCTTCAAAAGTATTAGCTGATGAGGTTGGAAAATACATGGCACAGGGTATTAGTGTAGGTTTTGAGAATGAAATGGATAAAGTATCAAGTAATATTGTGCAAGCAGCAAACTTTACAAGTGGTGTAAGAGCCACTAAACCCGATGTATCAACGCCGTTTAGCGCTGATGGTAATACAACGCTGGGTGACATGTATGTTTTCCAGCAAGGCAGTGTAGTTATTGATGCTAAGAATGTTCGAGAATTTAATGATGTTACTAACCTCATTAAAGAAACAAGGCCGGCAAGTAGAGTTAAGGTGGTGACGGGATAAATGGCGCAGTATACAGTAGATTTACCTTGTATTTTAGATACATATATTGACAGGAATAATCCTTCGGCAAATTTTGGTTCACTCCTGGAGTTGCAAGCTGGAGCATTGACGTTTGAAGGGTGGGCATCAAGTGGAGGACAAGGCCCAAATGGAGAGCATTATGATTTAAGGTATATAACAATGTTAAAATTTGATTATTCAGCCCTTCCTGCTAACAAAACTATAACATCCGCAAAATTAAGGCTGTATTCAAATAATCATGTAAGTAATACAAATCCTGATACGTATCCATTACTTCCTCTCGTTTTAAAACCGTTGTGGAGGAATTTTACTGAAAGTGAAACTTATAGCAGTTATATGCTGGAGGGGGAATACCATGAATGGATAACCAAAAACGGAGTCAGAAGTACTATAGACCCTCCAGCAGGTCAATACATAGACTTAGAATTCATAGCTCTATTAAACAGTACTGATGTAAGAAACAAAGGTATAGCTGTAGGCTGGGAGGTAGCAGGAGAACTTATTTATAACTCACAAGGCCCAGTTTGGCAAATAAGTGCACGCAATAGTACAAAACCTCCATTAATAAGAGTTACTTATGAGGATACTTTGCCAGATAAACCCACGGTATCAAGCCCCGTAGGTATGTATCTTGATTCCACAAAAGCTATAAGATTTTCTTGGCAGTATAACAGCTCTGTTGGAGGTACACAAAAAAAGTTTGATCTGCTGTGGTCAACAAACAGTACAACATGGAATACTGTTTCACAAACTACATCAAACAATTATTACGACATGGCTGCAAACACATTAACTCCTGGTAATGTTTATTGGAAAGTAAAAACCTACAACGCAAACGATGAAGCAAGTCCCGAAAGTGATATTGCAGTATTTTATGTTACTGGAGCTCCTATTGCTCCTAATATAATCAATGTGACTACTAATACTGCAAGACCTGTGATAACATGGGGCGCGGCATCACAACAGATATACCAGTTACAGATACTAAAAGACAATAATATTATTTACGACACAGGGAATGTTGCAAGTACAACGATTAAAACGCATAAAATCACTGATTTTCTGGCAGACAGTGGGTATACGGCAAGGATTAGAGTTAAAAATGAGTACGATTTATTCTCTGATTGGGCTTCATTCTTTTTTACTATATCTACAACAAAACCATATAAGCCGCAGGTGGGACTAAGTAGGAATAAGTACAGCATAACAGCTTTGAGTAATATTTTAAATAACAGTTACTTACTCTTATATAGATCAGAAATTAGCTCAAATGATTTCAAATGTGTTACTAAATCCTTAACAGATATATTAATTGATAATACAATTGAGAGTAATAAACAGTACCAGTACTTTGTTCGGACTGTGAATAGTTTAGAGGCATATAATGATAGCGACATAAAAGTGACCTACAGCCCGAAAATTGATAAATCAATATTTGCTCCAATATCATATTTAGGCAATATATTTGAGGTAAAGGTTAATCTAAATGATAGACCGGCTAAAAATATTACTATCAATACGCCGAACACATCAAATTATTTTAGTGGTCGTAAATATCCTGTCATTGAATATTCGGAACATTTCAGCAAAGGGGTTTCATTATCCTTTTTTATACAGGATGATAAAGACTATCAACAATTGCTGGAAATTATATACCTTAAAGGAATTGTACTGTATAGGGACAGCAGGCGTAAACTATATGGAAATATATCCGGATTAAATATAACCGATCATTATGCAGGGTATATAATCAGTTTGACTATCAGCCAGACTGATTATACTGAGGAACTGGAGGTTTAAAAAGATGCTTGATTTAGCAATAGAAGGATACAGTAGAGAATCGGTTATTAACCAATTGCACGCTCGAAACGGAGTAAGGGAGATAAATTTCAGGTATGACTTACTAAACAGATATGATCAAAAAATTGGAGAACTATCAGGAACATCTGGAAACTCAATAAGTTTTAATGGTTTGGTTGATATAAAAAGGACTGCAAACTTTACCTTTAAAGAAACAGAATTACAAGACATAGACTGGCTGAATGATAGAGTTCAGCCAGTTTTTATTTTGAAAATGCCTGACGGGAACTATATTGAATGGCCCCTGGGTGTATTTTTACTATCATCACCTACCCGAAAGGATAATGCTGGTATTTGGAGAGAAATAGAGGCCTATGATGCAAGCCTAATACTGACAGAGGATAAATTTGACAACAGGTATAGGATACCAGCCGGAACAAGGTACACAGATGCAATTGCCAGTATAATAAACAATGCCGGAATAAGAAAGATTGATATACCTACCAAAGACAACGTAATTGTTACCGACAAAGAGTTTGAGATTGGTACAAGTAAATTAGAAGCAGTCAACCAATTGTTGGAGGAAATAAATTACACATCAATTTGGGTAGATGCTAATGGTTATTTTGTGAGCAAACCATATATATTACCCTCCAGTAAAACAATTGATTATGAATATAAGACTAATAACATAAGTGTTGTATATGAAGGGGCCGTAAATGAGCTTGATTTATTCAATGTTCCAAATAAGTGGATTATAACAGCTTCGAACCCTGAAAAAACATCCCTTACCAGTATCTATGTAAATGACTCCGCAACCTCCAAACCCTCAACAGTTAATAGGGGCAGAACAATTGTTGATTACAGGCAGATAGACGATATAGCAGATCAGGCTACATTAGATGCATACACAAAAAGAATAGCTTATAATGCCTCTAATGTTTACGAGAAGTTTCAGTTTGAAACGGCCCTAATGCCTCATCATAGTTATATGGATACATTATTTATTGAATATGAAAATCTTGATATATCATCAAAGTTTACTGAAACAGAATGGGAAATGGATTTGCAAGCAGGTGGGAAAATGAGACACAATACAAGGAGAGTGGTTGTAATATGAGCGGAATACCAAGTGCAAGAGAATTCTTGGGATATGCATCAGCGGGAGAAGAGGCCTCTAGTTTTAAATTAGGTATGGTAACAGAGTTGTTTTCTAATGGTACCGCAAAAATTAAATTTGATGGAGAGGATACGGCATCAGGAAAGCAATATGCGTATTTGGCAGGATACAAACCTGTTATAAATGATAGGGTTCTGTTGGCTGTAGTATCTGGTACATATATAATTTTAGATAAAATAAATTACAATGTATCACCCGGTGAAACTACAGGGCCAACAGCAGGAGAATTCACAACCTTACATGCTACCGGAAATACAACACTGGACGGTAGTTTAAAAGTAGTCGGGAGCTTGGTTTTTTACAATGCTACACCCGTTGGAAAACAAAGTGTGACTGCCCCATCAAGCATGGTGACCGGGGAAACAGCCGACAATACCTATGGAGAATTAGAGCAGCGGATGCTCAACCACCTAAAAGCAGACATGCAGGATATATACAATTCAGTAAATAGTATTGTAACAGCGTTAAAACAGTATAATTTAGGATAGGGAGGACAGTATGATAACAAAAACACATGATATAGTATTGCAATTAACCGAGCCTGACTACATTAAGTCAGGGATAAAGTTGGTAGCAAATGACTATTTAACGAATATTTTTAATATAAAGATTTATGAAAATGCAGCAGAGATAAGCTATCCTTCAATACACCACGCAACAGTAGTATTTGCAAAACCAGATAATACATATGTCGAAGGAGATTTAACTAAAACCTCAACTGGGTTTACATATACAGTCGGAACGAATGCCATTGCCGCTTATGGTGAAGTTACTGCAAGTGTCCAGCTGTTTGGGAGTAATAACGAAAGACTTAGTACAGCAAGGTTCCAGTTTACTGTACTAAGAGATTTAGCGGATAAAGATGCAGTCGAAAGCACATCCGAATTCCCTATATTGCAGCAATTAGTTGCAGATGTAGAAAATTTAAAAGCAAGTATAATAAATTTGCAATTACCTGATAATTCAATCCCAAATTTAAAAATGGCTCCTGAAATGAAAAAAGGCATTGCCGGTGGAGTCGCCGCTTATGACACAGTTCAGTCGCATTTGTCGGATTTAGCGGCTCATGGGGATATTTTAAGAAATGCGGTTATAAATAATAATTTTCTTATAAATCAAAGAGCAGTATCTGGGACAGTCACTTTATCTGCTGGGCAATATGGGCATGATAGATGGAAAGCAGGTTCAGCTGGATGTACATATACATTTACAACCGTAAACAATGTTACAACGCTTACAATAACCTCTGGTTCATTGAAACAAATAATTGAAGGTAAGAACCTATACACAGGAACTTACACTCTTTCATGGACTGGAACTTCCCAAGGTAAAATAGGCACGGGTAGTTACGGAAATTCAGGAGTAACAGGAAGTGTGGGTGGAGGTATAGATTTATCAATTGAGTTTGGCATAGGAACACTGTCGAAAGTAGTACTAAACTTTGGAGGCAACCCTTTTCCATTTTTGCCGAAAAGTTATGCTGATGAATTGCAAACGTGTCAGAGGTATTATGAGATAATAGGTACTCATGATTGCTATATCTATTGTGATAACTCTCCAAGAACGCTTATTTTTGACTTCAAAACGACAAAGAGAGTAATACCTACTTGCAAGGTTTATGATTTTGCAGGAAATGAAAATAAAATTACTTATACTACTTCATCATATGTATTAGAAAATAATAAAACATTATATGGTGATGCAACAGGTACGTTAAGTGCTGTTGAAATTGCATTTGTACCACCGATAGGGTATATAAATGCTAGATTCTCTAAATTAATTGCAGATGCAGAACTATAGGAGGGGAACGTATGGCTAAACATTACATAAGGCTCGATTTAAACAATAACATTGTTAAAGGGTTTTCAGATGATTTTGAAGAACCCTCAGATACTGATATTTGCATTAACGAAAAAGGTGAGAGGCATTTTGAAATTAATGGGAAAATTAATCCTGTGCTTTTTGAAAACGGCATTTATAAATTTAAGTGGGAAGATGGACATGTAACACTTCAGGCTGTTTCAAAAACAATAGAACAGCAAAAAGCTGCTAAGATCGCAGAACTTGACCAGGAGTGTACTAAAAGCATTTTGAATGGATATTACTCTGATGCAGACGGAGAAATGAAGTTTTATGGCTTTAACTGGCAAGATCAAAGTAATATGAATGCATCAATGAACGGTATAAACGCTGGATTGAGAACAACAGTGTCCTGGAAGGAAAAAGGGGGCTTTCCGAAGGAGTATAGCGCAGAGCAATTTAAAAAGCTTTATGAGGATGGATTTGGTAATCATTTAGAGGGTAAATGGATACGTTTTCATCAGCTAAAAGCACAGATATTGTCTTGTGAGGATGATACCTGGAAGGATATTGTTTGGTCAGTATAGGATAATATCACGACTGTTTTAAAATCCCATTGCTAAAATCATCTTCCGGGCATATAATAAAAACAAACATATGTTCGAGGTGATGAAGATGCCTTTTGGATATGAAGCCAGAGAAATGGAAGAACGCAAGAAACAAGAGAAGTCATTTGGGGGTTATAAGAAACAATATGTTACTGTAGATACAACCATAACAGCAGATGGCAAGATGATACCGAAGAAAATACATTTTGATTCTTATCATTCGTATGAAATTGATAAAGTTTTAGAAATGCGTAGGGCTGCCAGTTTAAAGGTTGGTGGGAACGGAATACGATATACTGTTCGTATTCTTAACAAACAAACTTATTTATATTTTGATGATGGCGAATTTAAGTGGTTTGTTGAAGCTAAAGAGGGTCAAAAATGACTCTCTTTTTTATACAAAGGTACAATAAGATAAAAATATTACAATTTGAAGAGGGCGAAACAGCTCTCTTTTTATTATATTCAAAAAATAAGAAGGTGAGTGATGAAAAATGAAACAAGATGGAAAGTTCCTTTTAATGAACAGGGAAGAATTCCGGGTGTATATTGAAGGACTAATAGGGGCTAAAACGTTTAAAACTATACAGCAACACCATACTGCAAGTCCAGCATATAAAGACGTAAAAAACAACCATTTTGCTCTTATGCGAAGCATGGAAAACTATCATGTCAATACACTCAAAATGAGTGAAATAGCACAGCATTTCAGTACATTCCCGGACGGAACAATTTGTGTAGGCCGACCACTATCAAAAGATGGTGGAGGGTTCCTGAGTCCTGGAAACAGAGATTCAATCACAATTGAGAACGTCGGAAACTTCGATACTGATATTATGACAGAAGAACAAAGGCATAGTATTATATTGCTTAATGCCCTTCTGTGCAAAAAGTTTAACATCGTTCCTTCTACATCAACACTTATATACCATTGCTGGGTGCAAAATAAATCTTGCCCGGGAACGAAGTATTTCGGTGGAAACACTAAAGCAGCTGCAGAGAATAATTTTATTCCTCTGATTAAATTGGAAATGGAAGAACCCTTGACCTATGAAGAGGCTCTAAAGATTGTTGTAGAAAAGATAGATTCAAATTATAAATATTGGCTAAAAAGAAAGGATATAGACCCGGCTTTTCAGGGTTTAATAATAAAAATAGCTAAAAGTTATGGAGGGAAATAGGATGGAAAATGTTAATGCTTTTAAGGTAACACTAACTGCAATATTTGCAGGAGTGTCTGCAATGCTTGGGTGGTTTGGATGGCTAATAGTAGCATTCATAGCGTGTTTGGTAGCAGATTGGATATCTGGTTCAGCCGCTGCAGCAAAAAATGGGCAGTGGAGTTCTCAAAAGGGCAGGGAAGGGATTTGGCATAAAGCCGGTTGCATTGTAGTTGTCATTGTGGCTGCGGTATTAGACGGAGTCATTGGTTCAATAATAAATAATATTCCAAGTATATCTTTACCTTTTACCTATACTGTTTTACTATGTCCCATAATTGTTGTTTGGTATATATTAACCGAGTTAGGGAGCATAGTAGAAAATGCTGCAAAAATGGGAGCTCCAATACCAGATTTTTTAAAATCTGCAATATCATTATTTAAAGGGACTGTTGATGCAGCAGGGAATAAGATAACTGACAATACTCAACAACTCAAACCTCCTAATAATTTTTAATTTTACTTTATAGCCCTCCTTTAAACGGGAGGGCTTATTTTTTTGTCCATAAAGTTACAATAAATGATTATTTTTTACAAATATTCTTTACTTTAACAAAACTAGGTGTTACTATAAATAATAATTCATGGCTAAAGTATATTTACATCTCAGGCATTAGTGATACAATTAAAGTAATCACGAGTTCGTGAATTTTGTTCACGAGTTCGTGAAAATGTATATAATTCACGAGTTCGTGAATATAATTGTAAAAAATAATTTATGAGGTGTAAGCCATGAGTATATTAAATGATATTATGACAATTCAAGAAGCAGCAGCAGAATGGAACATTGACGATTCTACCTTAAGACATGCAATTAAGAAGAACAAGTTTAAAACGGATGAGGTTCGGAAAAGTGCAAACACCTGGTTAGTATTAAATTCTGCAATGATTAGATTATATGGACCCAAAGTTAAGTTTATTAATTTGTTTACTACTGGGTACGAAGGTAAAACTATTGAAACTTTTATTAACACTTTAAAGGAAAACAAAGTTAATATTATTGTAGATGTAAGAGAAATTCCAATGAGTAGGAAAAAAGGGTTTTCGAAAACAAGTCTTTCCGAGATACTAAATGAAAATGGCATAAAGTACGCTCACTTTAAAGAATTAGGAAGTCCCAAAAATATAAGAGAAAAGCTTCACAGCGATCATAATTATGATGAATTTTTTAGTGGGTACCGTAAATATTTAGAAACTCAGGCTGAAACAATGGATATTGTAAATACAGCTATTTTATCTAATAAAGATACTAATTTTTGTTTATTATGTTTTGAGAAGGACCCAAAAACGTGTCATAGAAGTGTTATTGCTGACACAATATCAAAATCACTTGAGTTAGGGGTAAAAATAATAGATTTATAATGGAATAAGGGGGACTGTCCGTGGATAATTGGCAAAAGAAAAATGTTCTTATGGTTGTTAAAACTTATCCTACTCCGAGTACCAAATACCAAGAAACAGTTTGTACAGCTGGTATTACTGAGGATGGACAATGGATACGCCTATATCCCGTCAAATTTAGGAACCTTAACCCTGAACAAAAATTTGAAAAGTTTTGCTGGATAGAAATTGACACTATTAAAAATACAAGTGATTTTAGGCCAGAAAGCTTCAAGGCAAACGCGGACTCTCTTAAGATAATAAGAAAATTGGATTCAAAAGTCGATTTAGAGGAAAGAAAAAATTTTATGTTACCGCTAGTTTCACCTTCAATGGAGTACATTAAAAGCGAATATGATATTAGCAAAAAATCTTTAGGCATTTTTAAACCCAAAATAGTAAAAGACATAAAAATAGTATCTGATTCTGAAGAATGGACACAAGAACAAAAAAATAAAATGAATCAACTTTCGTTTTTAGATACCGAAACTAAGCCACTTGAAAAAATACCTTGGGAGTTTTCGTTTCAATTTGAATGTGACAATCCAGACTGTAAAGGTCATAAAATGAAAATTACAGATTGGGAATTCTGCCAAGCATTTCGAAATTTTAGACGTATTTATAAGAGTGATGAAGTGGCTCATGAAAAACTAAAGGAAAAATATTTAGGATTTTTTAATGATGAAAGAAGAGATTCTTATATTATTGTTGGTACTGTTCACCCACACCCCACTTTTATAATAATTGGAATCTTTACATATTTAAAAGACATTAATAATAAAACTAATAAAAAAATTATAGATGGACAATTACCGCTATTTTAACAACATCTTAATAGACCTTATAAAAGGTCTATATTTTTTTTGGACAAAAATAGCTCGCAATCTGCTTGTATCCCGACATAACTTTTTACTATAATTATACAAAATATATTGATTTTGGAACATATGTTCGATATAATATATACAAAATAAAATATTTGGACATAGATAGGGAGTTGGTGCTATCCCGCGAAGAAAAGTCACCAACTCCCAACACGTCCCACGAATGGAACAAGATAATTATATCATTGTCTTATTCCTTCGTGCAAGAGAGGGGTATAGTATGTTAAAAGAAGATGTAATTATCCGAATCCTGAGTAAGGCGATTGATTTCCTTACTCAGGAAACTGCCGTTCAGCTTAGAATCATAATAGAAGAAGAACTCTATAATTATGATCTGCAGCCGGCCGAGTTTTCTATCATTCCTTACGAAGGAATACCAGAAAAACTTATCTTATTTCTAACAACGAAAAAATTAGAAGGCCTTTCGCCCAGGACACTAAGAAGTTATACTCTACACTTAAACAGATTTGCGCGGATCATGCAGAAACGAATTGAGGATATTAATGTAATTGATATCCGGAGGTATCTCGCTCAATATTCAAGTTTAGGGGTAAAGAATTCTACACTGGATACAGAAATGAGTATCCTCAGAAGCTTTTTTAACTGGCTCGAAGCTGAAGACTACATAATTAAAAGTCCTATGCGCAAAATCAAACCTACTAAGAAACCAAAAAGAATCCGAAAAGCATTGTCAGGGGAAGAATTGGAAATGCTGCGCATGGCCTGCTGGACGAAAAGAGAAAAAGCCATTCTAGAATTTTTTTATAGTACCGGGGCCCGCCTTGATGAGGTTTATAAGTTAAATAGACTAGACATAGACTGGAATAAGGGCATGGTCAATGTTATTGGTAAAGGCGATAAAGAAAGGCCAGTATTTCTCAATGCTAAAGCAAAGGTTCATCTCTGGAACTATATTGAGTCCAGAAAAGACAAAAGCGAAGCCCTATTTGTAGGCTCAAAATTACCTTTTAAACGATTAGGACACCGGGGATATCAAAGAACATTTAACAAACTTGGAGGGAGGGCAGGAATAACAAAATCAGTCCATCCACACTTAATGAGACATACCACAGCTACGACAGCGGTTAATGCAGGGGCAAGTATTCAAGCTGTACAAAAAATGTTGGGGCATACAGATCCGGCCACAACACAAATATATGCTGACCTCAATACTGAGGAAGTACAAATGAATCACAAAAAATACGTTTCATAAATAGGACAACAAAAAAAGTGAAGATACTGCTTCACTTTTTTTTGTCGCTAATAGTACATGTAATTATTTTTTACTATAGATTTCAGCAGTTTGGTTTGACTTATTGGTTAATTCAATATTAAAGATATCTTTATCAACAAATCGGATATAAAATTTCCCTTTATCACTTTCTACAATATATACATTTTCAGACCAATAACCATTTATTACATTTCCAAAAGTTTTTTCATTATAATCAATAAAAGATTGAGCTTTTGTTTGCCTGATTTCAAGAAGAGCTGCTTGCTCCTTTTCTTCTTTATTAGCTTGAATTTTTGAGGGTACAATTATTAAAGCAGCTATGATTGTAAAAATTATAATCGTTCCCAATATCAAAGCTATTGGTCCAGAAATATATTGTAAAATAATTAACTTATCATTATTTATTTCAAGGTTTGTTTTATTTTTCTTGGACATTGAGATACCTCCTAACTATAAAATTATACCATTAACTTACAAAACAAAACAACTCCCCTAAAATTACACAGGGGAGTTTATTTTTTATCAGGAACATATTCAATTAAATCTGAAATTGTACAATTTAAAGCTTTGCATATCTTATCTAAATGACCAGGGATAATTCGCTGTATAGTACCGTAAGTATACTTATTTATTGTTCCAGGACGAATCCCAGTTTCAATACTCAACCAATTTTGAGATATATTTTTGTCTATTAGAATGTCCGATAGTTTATATTTTATCATTATAAAGCCACCTCATAACTTAAAATTCTATCATGAGATTTCGATTTTTTTTGGAAAATGACGCGTGGAGTAGAACATGCTATTGAAATCCATAAATAGATATTATAAGATATTATGTAAACATTGTTATTTAAGGGGGCTAGTCATGGACAGAATTAAAGTAATCATTGCAGAAGACAATAGAGAAGCTTTATATGTAATGGTAGAGCTAATTAACGGTCAACCAGATATGGAGGTTATAGGGGCTTTCATGGACGGGAAAACGGCATACAATGCAATATGTGAGTTAAAACCAGACATTATAATACTAGACATAGTAATGCCCGAAATGGATGGAATAGAAGTATTAAACAAGCTGAAGCAAGATGGTAATGACTTTATGACAAAAATAGTAATATCAAGTGAGCGAATTGAGAAACAACGGAAATTTGCTCATGGTGGATTTGAAGATGTAACGTACTTTATGAAGCCCTTTAACTTCGATGTATTTATAGATCGAATTAAAATTGCACACGATAATAAAGAAATCCCTATTGCTACTATGAATGAAGAAAGAATGGACAAAATAGACATACCTATAGAAATTGATAAAATGTTAAAAGAATTTAATATACAGCCTCCTGGTAGCAGATATATAAAAAAAGCTATGATGCTCTTAATTGCAGATGAGAATATAAGTGTAAAAAAATTATGCAATATAATAGCAGCAGATGAGGGGACAAGCTGGAATTTTGTTCATCGCAAAATCAGAAGTACGATAGAAACCATTTACAAACATTCAACTCCTGATAAATTTAAAAAGGCATTCGGAAAATCTAATTTAGGCTTACTTAATATGGATTTAAATGTAAAAGAAATCCTATTATTTGTAAGATCAGAAATAGAAAAGAAAGAAAGTAAATAAACCACATTTCTGGGTAACCATTTCAAAAGTCTGTAATACTTGGTTCCACAGCATTCTGGGTGTGGGTAACCATACTAGATATGCCATTTTATGTAAAACCGCTGATACCAAGGGTTACGGGGTTTGTAAAGGTTACCCTGATATGTAATAAACATGAAAAAAATATTTTTTTACCACTATTTTTTTCTATGTCTTACTTAAATATCTAAATTTGTGACAGAGTTTCGGTAATTACGAGGATTTTGTCTGGGTAACCATTTCAAATATAGGATTATATGGGAGAGGTTTGATCTATTTACAAACTTATAAAGCTGATATACAATTACCTCATAGGTTGCTGTACGGCTGGAACATTAGAACAGAGCGACTTGTGAGGTTATTTTGCGTGGATTTCTTGTATTGATTGAAATATAAATAAAATTCTGTAAATACGAGAGTTATTGAGAAAAATGAAGATAACAGAAGTATAAAATATTATGTTAATTGAGATTACAAGCGGGATATAAAGAGATTGCGACCTAAACTATAAAAATATTTAAAAAATGTGTTGACTTTGCTTTTTCTAATTCCCAAACTAAAAAAAGGAGGTGGTTATTTGAATTTTGAGACGCATTTTTAAACAATTGTGTCACAACTAATAATTTATGTAAAAAGACTAAAAGAGCCATTTTAAGTTTTGACTCTGAATGAGTATGGCAGGTATAATATGCGCAAGAGAAAGGACATGGTATAAAGTGGTCAAAAATTTCAAGATCATTGTAAAGAAAATAGAACGAGTATATAATAGGATGAGAACATATGTTCGAAATAGCGTTGAAAAAAATAAGATTGAATATAAATTCATATACCTTATAATGGTAATCAGAGGAGGGATGGAATTTGCTTGTAATAAATAAAAAATAAAAGAGAGCCTATTCTTGATCTTTGGTCGGTGACAGAATAGAGATCCCTTAGTGCAAAACCCCAAAAGAGGTTAGCTGTATTAAATAATATAATTATATTTTTCATGTATATACGTACAATATACAACATAATAGTAATATAAATTTTTATGCATGTAAAGCTAAATAATTATATTTTAATTAAGTGATACCTCTAATGAATAAATTTATTCTTACAGAGGTGAATAACATGAAAGACAATGAGAACGAGGTATTTGAGTCGTTAATAGTACTCCTGGAAAAACAACCAATAGATGTTGCTCTAATTGAAACTATAAGCAGAATTTATAATTCCCAAGACAATTTTATAATGGCTGCTTCATATGTTTATAACTATGGATTTATTGCAGGGAAGAGGCAAGAAAGACATAAAAGAAAATGATGTCCATATGAGTACATAACATGAAAGGTATGTACTCATATGGACATATTCTAAAACATGCTATATAGCTCGATTGTAAAATTATCTTCCCTTGCGGTCTTCTCTTTGTTATATACAGCCTTTTCAATGACGCTTTTTAAGAGCATATTTTTTTGAGTTGTAGTAGCTTTATCGTAGAGGGTCAAAACATCTTGTATCGCATTGATTTCCATATCAACTGTTTGTTTATTATTCAAATTACTAATTTCTTTTTTCAAAATACTTATACTTTGATTAAGTGTTTCAATTCTGTCACCTAAAACTTTTAGTCTTTCTGTAAAAACCTCAACAGTATAAATACCTTTCTCAAGTAAATCATAAGCATTTTCTCTTTGCTTATTTACTTCGGTTAATTGTTGTTCGTAAGTGTTTATTTCTTCATACTTTTTGTCTTCAGCTTTATTATTGTTTTCAGGCTTATTTAGGCTTTCTGCTTTAAGTAATTGTAATTTTAATCTCAATTCGTTAAGGATTGTATTTTCAATATGAATAAATTTAGAACTTTTATTTCCGCATTTGTTCCTACACATTAAATGTGGCTGAACTCCCGATTTTGAATATGTTCTATATGTTAGTTTTGATCCACAAACACCACATACAACAAGCCCGGATAATGGATTAACAAATTCAAGGCTTGGATTAATTGGCGATTTCCGGTGTGTTTTCATAATATTCATCGCCGAATTATATAGTTCATCTGAAATTAATGCTTCATGCTTTCCTTCAAACATAACCCATTCATCTACAGGTCTATTTTTTGCAGACTTCTTTTTAGTTGAAGTTCTATATCCATAACGTCTATTAGTTGCTATTTTGCCTGCATATAATGGATTTTTTATTAATTCGGCGACTGCATGGCTTGACCATTGGTTACCAAGCGTGGTTTTAATCCCTATACCATTTAATCTATCAGCAATAATCTGGCTGCCAACATGTTCATATAGGTACCAATTATATATCGTCTTAACAATATTGGCTTCATTCTCATTAATGCTTAAAGTTCTCCCGTTTTTCAATTCCACTATTTCATAGCCAAATGGTCTTCTGGGACTATTATAATTTCCATCTTCAACAGATCGCTTAATTCCACGTTGCAGTCTCTTTTTTATCATTTTGTACTCTTTACGGCTCATGAAAGCTTCAAATTCACTGTATTCCTCGTCGAATTCGTCATCTAAGTCATAAGTCTTATTGGGAGTGATTATCTTGGTACCGGTTTTTTTAAAAGTTTTCAAGATTATCCCTTGTTCTTCCATGTCACCACGACCTAATCTTTGTTGATCCATGCAAAGAATTCCATAGTATAAACCTTGTTCAACTTCTTTAAGACAGTCTAGCATTTGTGGTCTGTATAAAAGGCTCTCTCCAGAAACAAGTTCTTCAAAAATCTTTACAACATTGAAATTATTCTCTTTAGCGAATTTTAATAAATCTCTCCTATGGAAAGAAAGAGTTTCTCCTTTCCCTAATTCTTTTTCAAGTTTTTCGTCTTCTCTTGATTTTCTGAGATATATAGCAACATTTTTCACTTTTTATCTCCCTCTTAATTGTTACTAGACTTGGTATATACATTAATTGTATCTTCAAAGTGTTTTATTATTAATATTCGCTGGTCATCAGGCATTGTTGCAATAATTCTCGCAAATTTTAAGAATTTTTGTTCCAGTACATTTTTAGCTAAAAGCTTGTCATTACTATCAACTCCTAATAGATAGTCAGTAGTAACATTAAAATATAGTGCTATTTTTTTTAATTTTTCACCTGAAGGAGATGAACTATCCCAAGTCCTCAACAATCCTTTACCAAAACCCAGTTCTCTTTCAACAGCAGTCATAGTTGTGCCTTTTTCAGTACATAAATCTTTCAGTCTACTTACTATTGTCATAACATACACTCCGATATAATAAAATAAATAGCAGAAAAAAATAGTATATGCCATTGACAAGACGAATATTCTCGTCTATAATAAATTTAAGCTTAAATAAATTTACCCGGCAGACATATATTAAACGAAATGGACCAAACCCGTTCCCCAACGGTTTATTAATTTATGCCATTACGTACGAAAATTTTCTACTACAATGTATATTAACATTAATATATTCTGCTGTCAATATTAAGCTGAAATTTTTATACATAAGGAGGTATTTATGGCAGATTTTGAAAAGGAGGTAAGAAAGAAGCTAATTGATTTAGAAATGTCTATTCCTGAACTTTGTAAATCTATTGGTATTTCAACCCCTTACCTATATGACGTCTTTAAAGGGAATAGAAAGGCAAAAGAACTGAAAGGAAAGGTATGTGCGTATTTAAATCTTCCGCCAAGCTTAATATCAAAATAGTAAGGCATATAGTCCAAGCATTTCCTAATAAAAATAACATAAGGGGTGATTATATGCCAAATGTAATATTTATTAGACCAAAATTAACACGGGAAATGTTAAACGAAAGGTTACAAAATTTTAAGTTAGTAGCAGAAGATATTTTAAATTGTGAATGCAGAGTTTATTTCGAGAACGAAAGCGATTTGGATATAATTAACGATTCTCAAGTTTTTAAAGACAAATGAGAAGGATAATCTTTTTGACAACATTGTTATCATTTGGCGGACAAGCATTAGATGAAAGCATACATACTATTGCTCTAATGCGAAAGAATAAAGAATTTTAAAAAATAAACAGAAAGGAGATTAATCATGAAGGTACGGTTACACTCTGGGAAAATTGTTGAAGCAAAAAGGTTCAAGGACTTAACCCCTGAGGAAGTTTTAGAATCAACAAACCATCCAGATCTTTGGGATGGTGACGAAATATTTGTTTCAGCAGAAATAGAAGAACACCCAAACCATTGGGCTTATGAACTAGATTCACAGGTTAAAATTATTGAGGAATAGGTAGTAAATAAGGAATTCTAATGTGAAGAAAGAAGGGAGGTAGGGAATAAAACTATGTTAGGTAACAAGATTGTTGTAACTGTAAGAGTAGAAAGCGCTGATTTAGCATTAGAAAAGAAAATGGCCGTACTTGTGGAAGAAGTCCAGCCGATTAAAAATACTGAAATATATATTCAAGTTCCTACGCTTGATTCAAAAAGTCTTGCATCTTTATTGGAGAAAAGCCTATTATATCGGAGCAATGCAAAGATAAATCATTGCATTTGATAGTAGAGTTATTGCCATATTTAATAGTTGCATCTTTAACGACAATTATACTTCCATCTCCAACAAGACTTACAGATTCACCATTATCCTCATAATTTGATATAAGATTGTCTTTTATTGTACCAATAGCTTCAGCAACAGAGGATATGTTTGGGTTAGCAACAGGGATAAGTAGTTTTCCAGCTACTAGACCAAATGGTGTAAGTAAAATAACACCGTCTAATTCATTGGATGCTTCAATTAGAGTTGATAAGGCATGTAAATTTAAATACTTTGATGAAATGTTCAATTAAATCACCTCCCTTCTACGGGAAATTATACCACAAATTTTGACAGGAAAGGAGGAATTAATCATGGCAAGCAATTTACAAATATTTTTAAGCATTATATTTTTATTCACTATAATTTTTACTCTCGGGTGGGCAGCTTGCTACATATGGTACACAGAAGTAATACCCATAAAAAAGAAAAAGCACCTAAAATAAGGCGCTAAACAATTAAGTTACTTATATTCTACAGGTTTTATTACTGTAGGTCAAGGAGCAGTTATGAATAAGAAGTTAGCTTCAGAATCAATAGGCAAAATTGTTGAAATATTCGCCGGTCATAATGGCAATTACATAGGTCAAATTGAAAAGATTCTTCCAGGTGCCTGTAATGTTGTAGTTGTAAAAATAATAGCCTGTATCAAGTACCCTGGGCAACGAGCAATATTCTATACTTTCAATAATTTTGAACGTTGGCCTTTTTATTTCGGATCTTTGGAGACATGCCATACCGATTTTATAGAACTATATTACGGCGCTATTCCAGAGTATTACGAGCTAATGCCCAAGGTATTAGAAGAGACATTTCTGATTGAAACTGAAGCTGATCGAAGAATTTACGAAAGACACAAAGCACATTGGAAAGGCAGGTGACATTGTGGCTCGTTCAAGAAACATAAAGCCAACATTTTTCACTAATGAATATTTAGCTGAACTTAGTCCGCTAGCACGATTACTTTTTATTGGTTTATGGTGCCAAGCTGATAGAGAAGGACGATTGCAAGATCGTCCTAAAAGATTAAAAATTGATATTCTCCCATATGACAACTGCGATGTTGACATACTGCTTGATGATTTACAAAAATCTCGGGGGGATTTCATTAAAAGATATGAAGTTGAGGGCAACAAATACATACAAATTATCAACTTTTCAAAGCACCAAAATCCGCATAAAAAAGAGGTTGCAAGCACTATACCAGAGTATAAACCCGACTCAGCACTATACAAGCACCATGCTAGAACAGTACAAGAATCAAACAAGGATGTTGAAAATACAGAAGAAGAACACTACACGAATAGTGCTAGTACAGAAACAGAAATAACCTTGCCCGATACAGGCACAGAGCAAGAACGAGAATTGCATACTACTAGCCACGCTGATTCCCTCTTATTGATTCCTGATTCCCTATTACCTATAAACACTATATCGTCAACTGACGTTGACACGATCGCTCACTATCCTTATGAAGAAATTGTAAAACTATTTAACTCCATATGTACAAGCCTGCCAAAGGTTAAACAGTTGTCTGAAGGGCGGAAAAAGAAAATCAAGGCTAGATGGAATGATATTAAGGAACTAAATGGATTTAAGCAATTATTTGAAAAATCTCAATCAAGTTCATTTCTTACAGGTGTCAGCACAAAGTGGAAAGCGACATTCGATTGGCTTATTGAGAATGACAGCAACTATGTAAAAGTTTTAGAAGGCAATTATGATAATGATTCTCCCACTACACCAACTAGCCCACCTAAGTCAGAAAAATCAAACCGAGGCAACTTTGAACAAAGGGAGTATCAAAAAGAATACTATTCAGATTTTTTTAGCAATACAAAAGGGGGAATTAGTATTGAATAAAGTTGTTTTAATGGGGCGATTAACTAAGCACCCTGAACTAAGATATACAAGAGTAAATAATGCTGCGGTAGCATGTTTTCCAATTGCAGTAGATAGACGTGGTACTTCCAAAGATGGTAAGCCACAAGCAGATTTTTTTAATATTATTGCATGGAACAAAACAGCAGAGTTTTGCCAAAAGTACCTCACAAAGGGTATGAAGGTTGCTATTGTAGGCAGACTTCAAACAAGGAAATGGGAAGATAACGAGGGTAATATCCATTACGTTACTGAGGTCGTTGCAGATGAAACATACTTTGCAGATAGCAAGAGAGAAACGTCAAGGGACTGCAAACCAAATGCTTATGAACAACAATATGACGGTGATGGATTCTACCCAATGGCTGAAGATGATGAATTACCGTTTTAGGAGGTATCAAAATGAAGGTATATATAGCTGGCAAAATAACCGGAAATGAAGATTATAGAGCAGAATTTGATCTTAGGCAAATGATTCTTGAATCAGAAGGGCATACAGTCTTAAATCCTGCCAGACTTCCTCTGGGACTTGAACATCATGAGTATATGCATATTTGTAGAAGCATGATTGACGTTGCAGAAGCTGTATCATTTTTGCCTAACTGGAAAGAAAGTGTAGGAGCAAGAATGGAATATGACTACGCTGTTGAGGAAGAGAAACATATCTGGATGGATATTTGCGCATGAGATAGCACTAAGGGTGCAGAAAGGAAACCATATGAAAGCGATAATTGAAGTTAGGGAGTTAAAAAGTTTAATTAGAGCAACAAGAAAATTTATATCACAAGATGAGAACAGAGTTGTTCTTCAGTATATAAGGCTAGACTTCTTAAAGGGAAACAAGGTAAAAGCTGTTGCTTTAAATGGATTTATGTTGTCAGTAGAAAATGGAACAGTAATAAAATGTGATGAAAACTTCAGTGTGTATATAAAACCTTCACTGCCGCTAGGAGCAACGAATAATAAGGTTGCTGAAGTAGAGTTAAACGGAGATATCTGCTACATAAACATTGATGGTAATATTGTTGGTTTTAAGCAGCCTGACTGCAAACCATTTAATGAAAAAGATATTCTGGAAAAGCATGAAAAAATAGAAACGGTTTTCAAAATAGGAGTTGACAAGGATAAATTCAGTGAAGTACTTAAAAGCATCGAAAAAAGGTATGTAAATGATGCTGTAACTATTGAATTTAAGGGAGAAAATCAACCATTTATTTTAAGGACCGGAACTGGAATAAAATACTTGATGCCTATGAGAATATGAGTCGCAAAAGAAAAAGATAGCGACGCAACTAACGGAATGAAACGGAATAGAACGGAACACAGAGGAAAGGAAGGGAAGTAAAATGTCAAGAGAAATTGAACAGGCTGCATTTAATCAGCTAGAAGCGGCTCAGTACCTGGGAATATCGGATAAAACAGTCCGCAAAATGTTAAAAGATGGTGTTATTCGGTGTGTACAGTATGGGGGACGGACTTTTATAGCAAAAGCTGAGCTGGATAAATTTTTGGCGGGAGGTTCAAAGGATGAAGAATTATAGCAAATGTGATGTATGTAGCACAGGTAAAGGATGGTTTGATTATCCGTGTGTGCTATGTACAAATAATCCTAAAAGCAATGACGAATTGCTGCAGGAGATCACTCCATTGATAAAAACACAGGATTTATGCTCTAGCAATAGATATAAGTCATCTGGTAACACAGCACCTTGCGCTTACTGCAAAGGCGAAAAGCTTATTGATTTAATAATTGGCGATACAATCGAGAAAGATGTAATAAAGGTTAATGAAAGCCAATTCAGATATTGCCCAGGATGCGGAAGAAAATTAGATTATGACTATTAAAGACAACATGACGTTACGACAGGAAAGCAAAAGATAGCGACGGAAAGAAGGTGGGATTTTGAATATAAACAGAGTGTGGGCTATGCCAAATAGCAACACTTTTGAGATTAAACCTATTAGAGAATTAATTAATAAATACATACGCAAAAACAGCATTGACCCTTTTGCAAATAAAAATAAGCTTGCAGAGGTTACCAATGACATAGACACGCAATACGATACTGATTACCATATGGATGCCCTGGATTTTTTAAAACTATTCGCAAATGAAACTATCTCTTTAATTCTTTACGATCCACCTTATAGCCCGAGACAAATATCAGAATGCTACACCAAATTAGGGAAATCAGTTAATAAACAAACTACGTCAGCAAGCTATTGGGGCAAACACAAACAACAAATTTCAAGGATTACTGAGTATAACGGAATATGTATAACCTGTGGTTGGAATAGTGGGGGCATTGGTAAAAAATACGGATTTGAGATCATAGAAATACTTATTGTAGCTCATGGTGGATGGCATAACGACACTATAGTTACAGTTGAAAGAAAAGTAAGTTAATTAAAAATATCGGAGTAATACTAGTTAATTAAGTGTGCGCACACCTCCAGACGTGGAGGTCAAAAAGATGAAAGTAGCAGTAATTTGTGAATTCTCAGGAACCGTAAGGGATGCATTTATTAGGCAGGGCCATGATGCTATAAGCATAGACATATTGCCTACTGAAAAGCCGGGGCCACATGAACAAAGGGATGTTTTGAGTTTTCCGGCAGAATATTGGAAACAGTTTGATCTTGCCATATGTCACCCGCCTTGCACTTACCTTACAAATAGCGGTGTTAGATGGTTACATACTCAGCCTGGACGCTGGGATAAGATGCAGGAGGCAATTGAATTCTTTAAATTTTGTCTTAACCTTGATATTTTCCGGGTGGCTGTTGAAAACCCAATACAGCACAAATATGCAGTGGGGGGGATTGGAGTTAAATACTCTCAAATAATACAACCTTGGCAGTTTGGACACGGTGAAACAAAAGCGACTTGCCTATGGTTAAAAAATCTTCCTGAATTACAGCCTACAAATATTGTTGATGACAGAGAACCAAAAGTTCATCACATGGCACCGGGGCCGGACAGGTGGAAAGAAAGAAGTCGTACATATCAGGGCATAGCTGATGCAATGGCTCAACAGTGGGGATAGGAAGAAGGTGAAAGTATGAAGCTGATACCACAACTACAAAAACGGTTAGATAGATTTATTAAACAGTCCGAGAAAAACGACAAAGAATATGCCGACAGTAAGAAATCATTTGAAGCTTACTTTTCTGATAGGTTAGAAATTGACAAGAAGATTAACGGAGTGTTTGAACTTCAGAGAAAAAAAGTGAGAGAACAGGAATTCTCTGATAGGCAATTGGATATATGGTTTGATGAAAACAGTGACAGGGAAGAAGCCGGATAGTTACGTCGCTATTTAGCGGTTATCGGACGTAAAAGGAAGGGTGAGAATGAATGAGTAAAATACATTGCTATGGGAAAATGGATTGGATATTAAAGTATCCAGAGGATGATGTACCGAAAGAATCAATTTGCAGTTGCCCACTTGTGAACAGCTGCATGCGAATAACGCGGAACAATGCAGAAAAAGAGCAAAGGAGTGAGGGCGATGACGAGAGAGATTAAATTCAGAGTTTGGAGTAAACAACATGGTATGTCACCAGATTGCAGCATCTTTGATATACAGATCATGGATGCCGAAGGGCTTACAGATATGAGCCAGGTTGAAATTCTGAAATACACCGGACTGAAGGACAAAAACGGCAGGGAGATTTACGAGGGGGATATTTACCATCAAGGGGATAAAGACATTAAGTATATAGTTGTGTGGCACGATACCGGACTCATTGGAAAACAAATGAGAATCTCCAGTTATGCAGGTTTGCAGTACTGGAGAGACAGAATCGAAGTTATCGGCAACATATACGAGAATCCAGATTTGCTGAAAGGAGCGTGATTAAGCGTGTTAAATGAATTAGCGAAAGAAGTACACCAAAACGCAGTTAAGCATGGATGGTGGGAAGAAGAACGGAGTTTCGGAGAAATAATTGCACTCTGCCACAGCGAATTGTCTGAGGCATTGGAAGAGCATAGAAATGGTTATAAACCGATGGAAACATATTTTTCATGCAGCAAGAAAACCAAAGACTGTGACACTATTAAAAAACAGGCATATATGTGTCAAGGTTGCGAAAACCGAAAGCCAGAGGGGATATCAGTTGAACTTGCTGACTGCATAATCCGAATACTGGACTATTGCGGTAAAGAAGGAATTGATATTGATGAAGTTATTCGAATTAAGCATGAATACAACAAATCAAGGCCATACAGGCACGGGGGTAAGGTAATATGAAGAAATTAAAAATAGTATTCAAAGATAAATCAAGGATTACATACACGATTAAGGATTGGGTGCCATGGGAACCGTACTTCGCAAACCATTCAAAGGCAGATATAGCAAGTGCCGTATTGCAGCAGTACCCAATTAAGAATCATGAACCGATTGTTTTAGTTTGAAAGGATGGTGTGAAGGATGAAAGTATATGAGGTAATGAATGAGCTGGCAAAAATGCCGGCAGGTGCAAAAGTAAGAATAAACATGGTTAAAAACTTGAAAGAATTACTACATACGGATGATGGTGACAGATTAATTATATTTGAAGTTAAAGAAGTAAGAGACGAAGAAGATTATATTGAAATAGACGGTTGGAGAGATTAGGACAGTAAATAAGTCTATTACGCACCAACTGGGGTGCAGAAAGATAGGTTGAAAATGGATGCCATCGATATAAAAGCAAAAGCGCAACTGTCGTGTACCACCTATGATGTACCACCTATGATACTATGAGAGATTTTGTAATACAAACTTGTGATGAAATAGAAATCCTCAAAGCCGAAAAGGAAGTCTATAGAAAATATTGGCTTGAATTGTGCGATAAGATATTAGCCGAAATTGACAAAGATGGTTGGTGTAGGCTCTCTATGACCAGAGAGGAAGCCTTGGAAATGAAAAAGATATTTGAGAATTTAAAATAGTCTATTTGAATAGAAAACGACTGGAGGTATAGGAATGAATAAATTTGAATGTGAAAATTGTAAGTGCAAGGATTGTAATAATTTATGCCATAACTGTTTTGATTGCAAAAATGCAGAGCTAAAAAAGGAATACTGCCAAGATATGATTTAGTAGACAATATGAATA
>JAQSXC010000026.1 GCA_029266335.1 Eubacterium sp.
CTCTTATTGCCTTCCCAGTCAATCAAGTCTTTAATAACCTCACCGGCAATTATTAACCCCATAACCGACGGTACAAATGGAAGACTTCCCGGAATCTGATGTTTAACAGTACACTTTCTGGTGGAACCCTTTGGGCAAATACAACCTGCGCTGCAGCTGGAACTTTCGGTTTCCACAGGCTTTCTCGGTTCTTCCTTGGAATAGACAACCTTCAGCTTCTTAATTCCCCTGTTCCTCAATTCCTTACGGACTACTTTCGCCAGAGGATCAACCGAGGTTTTGAATATATCCGTTACCTCAAATTTTGTAGGATCAACCTTATTGCCTGCTCCCATGGCACAGATAATAGGTATTCCATGCTCCTTGGCTCTTACAACCAGGTCAATTTTTGCTGTTACCGTATCTATCGCATCTACTATATAGTCACAGGTTTTATCGAGGATTTCTTCTGCAACGTCGGGCATATAAAACTTCTGTATTATTGTAACCTCACACTGTGGGTTTATTTCCAGAACCCTGTCTCTCATTGCCTCTACTTTAGGCTTTCCTACTGTTTTTCTGGTTGCATGCAGCTGTCTGTTTAAATTTGTAAGGCAAACACAGTCATCATCAATCAAAACTATTTTTCCCAGACCGCACCGAACCAACGCTTCAACCGTATACGAGCCTACTCCGCCGACTCCAAAGACCGCAACCTTACTTTGCTGCAGTTTTTCCAGCCCTTCCTTACCAATAATCAATTCATTTCTTGAAAATTCATTAAGCATATCTATTACTCCATATTTATAATATTTATTAACTATTTATCCAAATTTAAGTTATTTAGCACTATTGATATTAATTAAAATTCATATGATTTGTTTTTTACTTTTCCCTGATACATTCAGTGGCTTTACATACTTCCACCATTCTCCTGGCAGAAATAGCTGCACGTTTTTTTGCATTTTCATCTTCATTGGCAGGTCTCATAGCACACACACCATGGTGACCGCAATCATCATCAATATAGCCGTCTCCCACAATAATCATACCATTTACAAGCATCATGTCATGCATTGCCTTCAGAGTTGTCTCCTGCCCGCCAAACCTTGATGTTCCTACACTTACACCAAGTCCGACTTTATTATATAGCCATTTGTTGGCCCTGACTTTTCTGGTTTTATCAAACATTGCCTTAAGCTGTGCAGAGACACTTCCAAAATATACGGGACTTCCTATAACTATACCGTCAGCCTTCTTCAATATCCGAAAAGCCTCTTCAAGGTCTGTTCCCTTATAACAGTTACCGGTACATGGATTTGAGCATACAGTACAATAACTGTTTTTAAGCTCACCCATTATCTTACCCAGTTCTATAAAAATTGTTTCGGCTCCAAGCTTTGTGCACTCCTCTAAAACGGTGTTGACAAGAAAGCTGGTATTTCCGTCCTTATTAGGGCTGCCATTGAGGCCAACTATATACATTTAACATCACTCCAAGAGAATTAAAATATGCGTACTTCTAAAAGAATACACCAATTGAAAAATTAAAACAAGTTGACAAACAATGAGTGCAGTAAAAAATAGAGCTTATATTCCTTAAGCCTTGTACTGTTGTTTCCAACGTTTCAGGGAGACACCTGCAGACCTGACTGGTGAAGTGATGAATAAATTGAGATAAAATATTATCTACTGACTTTTTTTGAAGCTATATTATAAAATAGTGTTTTTTCCATATCTTTTTGTAACCCGTCCTTTGCCCTGATTCTTTGACGAAGCTCACAGGTATTGTTATCATACCATTTTACAAAACTATGGCTGTAAATATATAGATCATTAATTAATGCCGGCTCAGACTGTTTTATATTGTTATTACTGTTAAAAATCAATTTATTATTTTCACAGTCAAGTATTATAAGTACAGTTTTTTCATTTATTGAAAGATTCTGAGGACATGCTGAATAAGTAATTGCATTATATCTTCCATCAGGTGATATGGAGAAATTGTTAAATTCCCCCTCATCGTAAAATACCTTTTCAATTCGGGAATTCACCATATTATAGAAATACATGGTTGTACGTGAATATCTGTTTTCCTTACGGCCTTCTACACAGAAATATATCCGGTTAAATTTCTCATTCAACAGCATATATTTAACCGTATATCCACTTCTGTATTTATCTCTGAACTTGAAGATATTCCTTATTTCGTTTATATGAGAAGCATCAATACTTTTTGTAACCAGAGTACCATTCAGATTGTATGCAAGATTCAAGGTTATCAGCCCGTTTGAATCCTCAGCCAGACTGGCATGAAGATTGACCTTTGACTTGTTGTTGAATATATTTATATCCTCCTGTTTAAGATTATGACTCTGGGTCTGGCTGCTACCTTTACCCTCAACAGTATTTTGCTTTTGTACGAGATTACTCTGTCGATTGGTAGCCACCCTTTCAGCACCAGAATTGTGACTCCGGCTGCTGTATTTGGCCTGAGGCTTGCTGAACAAAATTGTTCCGCTTATAAAAACCGATATTGCAACAACATATAAAATAGATAGATAAAGTTTTTTCATGTAATGCCTCCCTCCAAAAAATCTCTTACAATGTATTTTATACAAAAAACCTGAATGTATTTACACTAAAATAATGTAAGATATGTTTTTTTGAAGAAATCTTTAAAAGGTTCCCGGCATGGAAAGGCATTACAGCGTACTTTTAGGAAAGAAGGATAAAAAAATTATTTTAGAAAGGCATCAACAATAAGTATAAACACACCTACAACCACAACAGTAAAACCATTAAAACCGGATAATAAAATACTTATATCCACAGCTGCATTATCCTCGGCTTTGCTGTCTTCGGTGTCCTGTTTAGCGTTTAAATCAATATTGACTGCCTTGTTCTGATTTCTGGAAATTAGTATTACTATTCCGGACAGAACCATAACAAGGCCCAAAAGAAATAGAGTTTCCTTTATATTATATGTAACCTTAAGTGAAATAAGATATGCCACCAGGCAAAATAGTCCAGCTGCAACAGCCCCGAACAAAAGAGTAAAAATCCTCTTAATCCTCAATTTGCCCATATTGCCTACCTTCTTTCTTAATCAAGATTAAATAACCTCATTGCATTTCCATTGAAAATGAGTTTCTTCTGATCCTCTGAAAGCTTTAGTTTATTGATTCTTTCCAGATCATGTATTGGACTGCCCCATGGAAAGTCAGAACCGAAAATAACTTTATCAGCTCCTATCCTGTTTATGGTCTCTGCAACTTCTTCATCATCAAGCCAGCTTGGTTCATTTACATCCATTATTTCAGGATAACCGGTAATAACAATAGATGTATCAAAGTAGATATTTTTATATTTCTTTGAAACCTCCAGGCAAAGTTCTGCATCGCCATCAGCCATATGTGCAAGAATTATTGGCAATTCCGGATATTTCTCTATAACAGGTAAAATACACTCAAAATCAGAATATTCATTAAGTCTTGCGTTTGAAACACGTCCACAGTGAATTAATATTGCAAAATGCTTATGGTTGCAGCATTCATATAAATCATCAAGCCTTTTATCCCGGACGTCAAATCCCTGAGCCATGGGATGCAGCTTAATGCCCTTTGCACCCAAACTTATGTAGTTTTCAAGGTGTTCAGTTATTGATCCTTCCATTTCGGGATGAAAACTTACCAGTGGTATTAATTTTCCTTCCGAGTTCTTTGCAGCTTCAAGTGTCCACAAATTATTCCGGTGTATTATCTTTGGAGGTGCAAAGTTAACCATCACAGTCCGATCTATTCCACCCTGTTTCATATTCTTAAGAACATTGTCAATAGTCCCGTTTCCTGGATTTGTAAATTCTATATCGTAGAGTTTGTTAAAGGAGGAAATTATTTTTCCTGCAACGTCATCATTGGCAAAAGTATGTACATGACTATCTATAATCTCAATATTATTAACCATTTTATCCTCTGAAGCTGCTGAATCCGTAGCCATTTAAGTTTAGTATTATCTGTTAATTTTAATATAACGCAAGTTCAATATAAAATCAATACATTAAACCGGTACATTGTATACATATGCAGAAAAATTTTCAGATGGCATATAAATTAGAAAATTATGCAATAATAACTTTGAAATTATTTTAACCGGAGGTAAAAAATATGAGAGCATCAGTGGATCAGGACGGCTGCATCAGCTGTGAATTATGTGTATCAGTTTGTCCTGAAGTATTCAGCATGAATGATGACAACAAAGCTCAGGCTATAGAAGACGATATTCCCGAAGAAAGTCTGCAGGATGCAGAGGACGCCAGGGATGGCTGCCCTGTGAGTGTCATTGATCTGGAAGGGTAAAGTGTATTTTCATAATGAAAGATTACCGGCAAAACTAATTCCACCCGAGAATAATCAGGTGGATTTTTTGTTATAAAAACCGGTAGCTTATTGACATACCACTTTACTTAAATAGTATAATACTGTTGTAACTATATGATATTAGGGAGAGGCTATATATGATAAATAAAAGTGAAACCGCATTATTAGTTGTTGATATGCAGTATGGTGGCGGAGCACCTGACGGATCCTTGGTAAAAATGTTGAATGTAGATGTAACAAAGCAAGAGGACATCGTAACTCCAATGGTAGAATTAAAGAACTATTTCAACGAGAATGGAATGTTGGTTGTCAATGTTAAAACCGAGTATGAAGAAGATTTCAACGATTGGAAAATGCTAGCTGAAAGGTTTGAAGTAAAAAAATACAAGCACTTTGTAAAAGGTTCTTCAGACGCAGAAATCATTCCTCCTCTTGCACCCCGAGAAGGAGAAGAACTTGTGATAAAAAACAGATGGGATGCATTTTTTAATACAAACCTGGATGAAATACTGAAAAACAGGAACATCACAAATCTGGTAATTGTAGGAGCCGCCACAGATGTTTGTGTATTGGAAACTTGCAGCCATGCTTTTTCTTTGAATTATAACTGTATCGTTCCGGTTGAAACTACAGCATCTTTTAACGCTGAAAGAAAGAAAATAGGCCTTGAGCTTCTTGGTTTTGGGAGAAGTAAAGTGGTCAGTGTCGAAGAAGTATACAAAATGTTTGATTAGCACAAGAGTAATAGAACTGACTAAAAAAAGCGGCGAAACCCCTTGGTTTTTGCCGCTTTTAAACTATATACGAAGTATAAAACATCAATATCAATCTTTAATAACCGGAATCCATATTTCAACAAGGTAATCCTCCGAGTCCACTATAATTCCCGTTATTTGACAAGCAAATTATAACGGATACGCCTTAAGCCCTGGACAGCTTCCGCCTATTATATAAAATTATTCCCACTGTGAAATATATAAGCGAAAGCAACCCAATCATTGCTATATCAAACCCTACATCTGAAATACCGCCTCCGAAGTTAAGTATCTTATTAAAAGCACTGGCAGTATGGGTTAACGGTAAAACATCGGTGACTCCAAAGGAATGTCCTCCCAGAGTAAACAGATTAATTTTGGGCAAAGGAAACATGGAGCCTGAGAAAAACATCATAATAAAAAACGGGAAACACCCAATTGTAAGCACATCAAATACAGAATTCAGGAAGCTTGCTACCAAAAGGCTGACCGCTACCATTGAAAAGCTTGAAATTATACCGACTACCAGAACCGGACCAAATTCTCCAACAGGCTTATAACCAAGACCAAGTGCTGTCCAGTAGGACAAAACCAGAGCTATGACAGCTATAACTGCCTGTACAATGCAAATTCCCAATAGAAAATTAAAAGCTCCAAGACGGCTGAGTTTAAGTCTTACAAGTGTCCTTTTGTCGTTTTCCTTAACAATGGAAGCACATGCAGTGAACAATATCATCAGTATTGCAAGTGATATCATTCCCGGAACATAATTATCAAACTCGTTTAAAGGCTGCTTTTTTTCCAGGAAGGTTTCAGTTATGGTTGTCGGCAAAGTTATTCGGGCTACTTCGATTCCCTGCTTATAAACTATATCTGCTGATAGAACGGCAGCAACGGTATATCTCATATTACCCATACTTCCCAATAATTCTACTGCCACAGATGAGCTATTCTTGTCAGAGGCACTCATTACCAATTTTTTTGAATAGTTCTCAGGTATGACCATGCCCAAATCTATCGATTTATCTTTAATTTGGTTTTCAAGCTGTTCTCTGTCGGTAGATTCAGACAATCTGAAGATTTTTGTATCCTTTTCACCCCTGGTATTTTCCATTGTTCTGATAAGCTCTGTTGATTTATTTCCGCTGTCAAAATTGATAATTCCAATATTATATGTAGTGGGCTCTGAACCATAATACAAGTTCATTAACAATACGAAAAACGGGGAGAAGACCAAAACCATTATAAGGACCTTCCAGTCCCTTATATTTTCTTTAAGGGTTTTTGCCATAGATGCTGCCAGTTTCATTCCCGGAGCCCCCTTCCTGTCATTGAAATAAATGCATCCTCAAGAGTCCTTTTTCGGATAGTCATATCATTTAGATTTATGTCAAAAGTCTTTAAAACTGTATTTACTGCCGGAATCAGCCCAAGGACATCATTTGCTCCCAGAAGGAAAAATCCGTCAGCAAATTTCTTTTCAGCAAATTCCTTCGGCAGCGCATCAAAAACCTTTTCTGCCATTTCTCTGTTCACTCCGTTGACACGTACCTGAAGAATATCACCTGCTCCCGACTTCTGTTTAATTTTTTCAGGTGTATCCGATAAAAGTATCTTTCCATGATCGATAATTGCTACCCTGTCGGAAAGTCTGTCTGCTTCGTCCATATCATGGGTAGTGAGTATTACTGTCTTTTCCTTTGCCCGCTGCCTGATAAAGTCTCTGACAAGTATCCTGCTTTGTGGGTCGAGACCTGCCTGAGGCTCGTCAAGTATTATCAGCTCAGGCTCATGTGCAATAGCCAGTGCTATATTCAATCTTCTCTGCATGCCTCCCGATAAAGTTTTGGCAAGCTTGTTTCTTTTCTCCCAAAGTCCCAGTGTTTCAAGAAGACTTTCAGCCTTTTTGCCTGCTGATTTTGAAGCTTTATCATAGGACATTATAATAAATTTCAATTGCTCTATACAGGTAAGAAGCTCCCAAACCACTATTTCCTGGGGACATAGCCCAATCATTGACTTTATGGTGTTATAATCCTTAGACAAGGAATATCCGTTTACCTCTATTTCACCGGCATCAGCCTTTAGCAGTCCGCAAAGCATTTTGATGGTAGTAGTTTTACCTGCACCGTTGGGACCCAGCAGACCAAATACTTCTCCTCTGTTTACCGAGAAGCTTATATTATCAACTGCCTGAAAATCACTAAATCTCTTTTTTAAGCCTTTTACTGAAAGCAATACGCTTTTCTCCATTAAGCATTACCTCCAATCCAAACTTTTTCGAGGCGTTGGCACAGCAGCTCCACATCCTCCTGAGGATTAATAATTACATAGGACAGCACACCATCCAGCGCTCCCATAAGAGTGATGCCATATGCCTCGGGATCAGAAATATTTATTTCACCCGATGCAGCTGCCCTCTCGAACATTTCCACAAAGAAACCGGTGCTCTGAATTATATACTCCTTGTAATATTCCATTAACACACTGGACTCAATAGCTTTTGACATTGATAAAAAAAAGAAGCTCAATTCTTTTCTCCTTGAGGTCCAATAACTTATATAATCTCTTATATATTGCTTAAGCCCGTCAAGGACAACAGGGTTTGATCCGGCTCTCAAAGCCATCTCCATAACGGGTGCTGAAAGCTTGCTGTTTGCCTCCATCAAAAGTACTTCCTTATTGGAAAAATGATGATACAAGCCTCCCTTGCTGACACCCGCCCTTTTTGCAATAGCCTCCATGGAAGCTCCACTGTAGCCCTTTTCTAAAAATTCTTCTACTGCTGCTGAAAGTAGTGATTCTATACGGGCATCTTTTGATTGTTTTTTAGTCATATTTGTTCTCCTTGTACATACCGACCGCCGGTATGTTTTTATCTTAACAGAAATACCTGCCAAAAGCAATATTCTTCCTATATTACTATTGTTGAATAAGTAAAAAGCCCTTCTATACGTGACAAGAAGATGGCTTTTAACAGAAAGTTATTTTGGTGTAATTTGGTGTAATAAAGCAAGAAATAAGTTGAATAAATAACAAATGATGGTAATGTTATATTTATTTAATACCTTTTTTAGAATATATCGTAAAAATTCCTGCAAAAGTTGCCCCCAATATATCACAGATCATATCAATATTATTATCAGCAATACTGCTTTGATTTTCAGTTTTAAATATAACATCAAGAAGATACTCTCCTATTTCGAAGACAGTTCCTAAAAAAGAACCCAATAACAAAATAAATATAAAAACCATGTGTCGTGGAATACGCTCAAAATGTCCTTCCTTTTCGGCTATTGAGAATATAAAAAGTGAAAAGGAAAAGGTACCAAATACGTGCAATAGTTTATCAAAATAAACTGATGTATTGTAGAGTTGGAGGTAATCACCGAGAAAACCGTTTGCCAGTAATGATACGATCACAGAGATTCTAATAAAGTTTGTAATGGTAATCCCTTTTTTATGTTCGTATAATAAAAAAAGTAGATATAGAAGCAGAACAGCAGCTGAAAATCCTGAGTTCATATATTTCTTTTGTGGTATAAATGCCAGGATTAATGAAATCTGTAAAATAAAAAAAACAATATTTATTAACTTTGCATTTAGTTTTCTGTTCATAATGACTTCTCCCGGAGATACTTATATATAGAAAGTTTGATTCCACATAAATTTTGTGATTAATTAAGTCTATTTATACTCAGAACTAAAAAAGAAGCCTGTCCTGAAGTGCATCCTAAGCGTTAGACAAATAAACTAACATATACTGGTGCACCTCATCCCTGGCCTCTTTTTTATAAATCACAGGTTTTAAAATTAATCTTCAATATTGCATGTACTTCGCATTAACTCGTCTATTTCTTCCCGATCGAAATCTGACAAATCATGAAATTCGATTTCAAAGCCTTTATAAAGTTGGCTTTTAACTATACCGTTAATATCCAAGTGTACATCTACAGGAATACCTTTGAGCCTTATTTTCAACTTAACCCTCATATTTGCGTGCAATGCTGCAGGGGTTTCAAGTCTCATAGCCTCAGCCGACATATCAATAATCTTAAAATTGTCTGCTACATTGGTATCCGTATAAAGTTTTCCATCTCCGGTGACATTGCAGCTTGCGTATTTCGTTGTATTCATAAAACCCCCTCCTTTAGGTATGATTAAATAATAACTTCCCCATTTTAAGTCTGCTATTTTCCACCAATACGACTTTGTCTTGACGAAAAACATCTCGCCTTAAAACGGAGTTTTATTATTTAATCATGCCTTAATTAGTATATTCCCACATATTCTCGCTGAAAAACATTTTGATATGAAATTCTAAAATTTTAAATTCGTTTACAATAAACATCCAATTGATATGAAATTCTGAAATTTTAAATTCGTCGAAATAAAATCCAATTTTATACATTAAAAGTTTTATAGAACCAATAAAACCTTTCGGCTTTATCAAACTGTTCCATACCTTTATATGCCTCGCTGATAACCAAATATGTTTCGGGATCATTCAATTCCGATGATAAAGCTCTTTTGGCAAACTCCAGGGCCTTGTCATATTGTTTGTTTTCCAGAAACACCCTGGCATCCCCAATTAAATCCTCTGATTTTGCAATTTCCTTTTTGGCATTTTCTATTTCCGCACTCAGGAATCTGTTATCAAATTCTTTTAATACACTTCTTATTTTATCTGCTGAAAACGGTTTCTGGACATAGGCTACTGCACCCAGGTTTGTACAATCAACTGCGTTTTTAACTGTTGCATATGCCGTAATAATTATTACCGGAGTTTTGATGCCAAGATCTCTGATTCTTTTTAAGACTTCTGTACCACGGATTTCAGGCAGTTTTATGTCTAAAAAGGCCAAATCGAAGTTATGGTTCACAAACATTTCCAAAGCCTGCTTCCCATCGCTTGCTGACCTGACTTCATAGCCTTCAAGCTCCAGACATTTTGTAAGGATCATCCTGATATTTTTAGTATCATCTACTATTAAAACTTTTTTCATAGCTTATGTTCCCTTCCTGTAATATTTAATGTAAATGTAAAGCTGCTCCCGACATCAAGTTCACTTTCACACCAAATCCTGCCTTGATGTGCCTCTATGATATCCCTTACAACAGCCAGCCCCAGCCCGGTTCCCCGCACTTCGAAGTCACCGTCCTTTACCTGGACAAATTTTTCAAAGATTTTATCAATATATTCTTTTGGAATTCCTGTACCTGTATCTTTAACCGTAACATAAACCATATTTTCTTTTTCCATTGCACTGACACTGATTTCATCGCCTGCATTTGTATATTTTAAGGCATTGGAAATCAGGTTGTTCAACACCCATGTGATTTTCTCAAAGTCGGCAATAACAGCAGGAATATCCTCCTCACAATTAAAATATATTGTCTTATCCTGCTGTTCTGCTAAATGGTAAAATGGCTTAACTGCAAATTCAATAATGTCATCAATGGATAAATTCTGAAATCTGTACACAGCCTTACCGGACTCAATCCGTGTTAATTCCAGCAAGTCGTTCACCAGATTTGTAAGACGGTCGCCATCTTCACGAATAGCTTTCATGAACTGCATCTGGTCATCATTCAGCTGTCCCAGACCTTCATCTATTAAAACATCGGTGCCCATCATTATTGAGGTCAGCGGCGTTTTAAACTCATGAGAAATGGTTGCTATAAAATCGGTACGTATCTTTTCAAGCTCCTTCAGCTGTGTAACATTCTGGAATGCAACAATCATTCCCGATAGATTGGCATTATTATCCTTAACTGCAGTTACAATTATATTGAAATAATAGGCCTCATTATCAGTGTTTATAAAAAATATTTTCTGCAGGGTCTCATTTTCCGACTTGAAAGTACTTGAAATAAAATCAAAAATTTCACCATTTCTGATACCCTCCAGAAAGTGCTTGTTAGTAAGCCCTTCCTCACTGACTTTAAAAATCTTTTCAAAAGCATTATTCATTAGAATTACTCTGTAATCAGGATCAAGCACAACAAGAGGATCTGAAATACTTTTAACAATGGCAAGTGATTTATTTTTTTCTGCAAGCAGTTTTCCCAAAGTACTTTGCTCGTATTGCTGCAGGCGCTTGGTCATATTATTGAACTCAATGGACAGCTCTCCGATTTCATCTTTTGTACTTATATCGGCTTGCTGATTTAAATCTCCTGCCTTAATCAGTTTCATTGTCTGGGTTAGCAAGGTTATAGGTGCAAGAAACCTGTTTGTAAAAAATCTGGATACTCCAAAACCGCCAATAATTGCAACGATTGAGATGCCTAAAACCAAATACATGGAATTTTGAGCATTTTTTGTGGCCACATCCTTACTGTTGAACATGGCTTTTTCGTTTAAAATGCTTAACTGCGTGAGTTCATCCTTAGTATTAATGAAATTGGGCATCATTTTATTATTATAAAATTCATTTGCTTTTTCAATTCCCTGTTGGACACGGATTTCCTGCAGATCTAAGAATAATTTTACATAGTTGGAATAGGAAACCTTTACAGTGTCTATCAGTTGGTGCTCCCCTTTTTCCGTTAAATTGTTGGCACCTGTATTAAACCATTTTAAGAACTCTTCATTATTTCCGGAGAACAGCTCCTTACCCTTATCAGTATCAACACTTATATATATCAGAACAGCACTATCCTGACGTTCTAAAGCTTCTGTCATTTTAGCCGCCGCATTAATACTTTTATAGTTTGCAATCATTAAACTGTCAATTGCCCTGCTAAGGTTAAAAAGATTTATCGAAGCAGTGATACCAACAATTGCAATTAATATTACAAGGCTTAAAAATAATACCGATATCTTGCCTTTTAATGTCTTTGTTATCATTCATTTTAACCCCTTAAAATTATTGTTATATTTAGTATATGATTACAGGTATTTTTTATCAAGGAACTATACTATCGTATTTTGGAAAGAAAAAGAGATAACACTATGAGTAATGGTGATAAATTTGATTGAATGCTTTTTACGGTATGGGCAGCAGGAGGAATCAAATTTCTTCAAGCTTTAGTTTGACAAGCATTCCGAATTATAATCAAAACTGTGAATCAAGTTTCTACGGTTGAACAAAATAGTAATGTCAGTTGGGTTATTTCTGAAAAGGAGGTTAAATAATGTTTGATTTTATTATAGCGCTGACTATATTAATATGCTTCGGTTCAGTGATTTTTTTCTTGAATTGGTGCAGCAGGCAAATTGAATAAATTGTGGAGGATTTAATTATGACCGTTTTAATTGGAATTGTAGTTCTATTGTTTTTATATTTGGGGTATGTGTTGATTCACCCGGAAAAATTTTAGTTGGGGGTAATATAGCATGGAAATTATTCAAATTTTAATAACTCTTGCTCTTTTGGCAGCACTTGTGATTCCAACCGGCAAATATGTATATAAAGTCATAACCGGTGAAAAATCTTTTTTTGACCCCTTCTTTGACAGAGTTGACGGGCTTATTTACAAACTCACAGGTGTTAAAAGGTCTGAAATGGGTTGGAAACAATATGTTGTTTCACTGGTTATAACAAATCTTGTTATGGTCGTTCTTGTTTACTTACTATTCAGACTTCAGGGGTACTTAGGTTTAAATCCGAACAAAAACGGAAATATGGAGGAGTCACTGGCTTTCAATACTGCAATTAGTTTTATAACCAATACTAATCTGCAGCATTACAGCGGTGAATGGGGATTAACCTATTTATCACAAATGGCAGCTATTACATTTTTAATGTTTACATCAGCTGCTACCGGCTTCGCTGCCGCAGCGGCATTTATACGCGGTATAACAGGCAAAACAAAAAACGTTGGGAATTTTTTTGTTGATGTTATCAGAATTACAACAAGAATTTTAATACCGGTATCAATTGCCGTTACTTTACTTTTGGTGTGGCAGGGTGTGCCGCAGACACTTTCAGGCAATCAGACAGTAACTACTATTGAGGGCACTATGCAGGATATTCCATTAGGACCTGTAGCCAGTCTGGAAGCCATAAAGCATGTGGGTACCAATGGTGGTGGTTTTTGGGGAGCAAACTCCTCCCATCCGTTTGAAAATCCTACACCATTAACAAACGTTATTGAAATACTGGCAATGATGCTGCTCCCGGCGTCACTGGTCTATACTTTCGGCCTGATGCTGAAGAACAAAAAACAGGGGTGGGTTATTTTTGCGGCAATGGCAATATTGTTTCTAATTTCATTGACTGTGTGCTTTGTTTCCGAGAAGGCAGGCAATCCAGCCCTGGCAGATATAGGGTTAAACCAGGCTGTGGGCAATATGGAAGGTAAAGAGGTGCGTTTTGGGATCGCTCAGTCAGCGCTGTTTACGACAGTTACAACAGCATTTACTACCGGTTCCGTCAATAACATGCATGACTCTTTAACTCCACTCGGCGGCTTGGTGCCATTGGCACAAATGATGCTCAACGTAGTATTCGGCGGTAAAGGCGTCGGATTTATGAATATGATGATGTATGCAATATTGGCTGTGTTCCTGTGTGGCTTGATGGTTGGCCGAACTCCTGAATTTCTGGGAAAGAAAATTGAAGGAAAAGAAATGAAATTAATAGCACTAACTATATTAGTTCATCCGTTCATTATTCTAATCCCATCTGCAATTTCCCTGATTGCGCAATCAGGACTGGCAGGTATTACAAATCCTGGCTTTCACGGACTCTCCCAAATACTTTATGAGTTTACTTCATCTGCAGCAAACAATGGTTCCGGTTTTGAAGGATTAGCAGATAATACTATGTTCTGGAATATTTCCACAGGCCTTGTAATGTTCTTTGGAAGGTATATTTCCATAATAGCTTTATTGGCCGTGGCAGGTTCGCTGGCAGCAAAAAAAGAAGTTCCCGTGGGAATTGGAACATTTAAGACAGATAATAAACTATTTACATTTATATTGATAGCTGTAGTGCTGATTGTAGGAGCCCTGACATTCTTTCCCGCTATTTCACTGGGACCGATTGCAGAGCACTTGACACTTGGTAGATAGGGGGATGATCACATGGACAAAAACGGAAAAGCATCAAAGAAGAGCTGGATAACCAAGGAAATACTGTTAAATGCTATAAGGGATTCATTTAAAAAGCTAAACCCGAAAGATATGATTAAAAATCCTGTTATGTTTGTAGTTGAAGTGGGATTTATTATTACTCTGGTCCTGACCCTTTTCCCAAATCTGATTGAGAAAAATGGCAATGCCTTATATAACGGTATTGTATCTGTAATACTTTTTGTCACAATTCTTTTTGCCAATTTTGCTGAAGCTGTTGCAGAAGGCAGAGGCAAAGCTCAGGCTGAGAGCATGAAGAAAACCAAAAAGGATACTCCGGCAAAGCTTCTGGACAAAAACGGAAACGTTAAAATTCTTAATTCAAATGAAATCAAAAAGGGAGATATTGTTTTATGTGAAATTGGTGATGTAATTCCCAATGACGGAGAGGTTATCGAGGGTCTGGCCTTTGTGGACGAATCAGCCATTACAGGCGAATCGGCTCCAGTAATGAAGGAAGCCGGCGGAGACTTCAGTTCCGTAACCGGGGGCACCAAAATAAAAAGTGACTGGCTGAAGATCAGAATTACCGCAACTCCGGGAGAGTCATTCCTTGATAAGATGATAAGTCTGGTAGAAGGTGCTTCAAGGCAGAAAACTCCCAATGAAATAGCATTAACAACTGTTCTTGTAAGTCTTACAATGATTTTCCTGATTGTGGTTGTTGCACTGTATCCCATGGCAGATTATACAGGTGTGAAAATATCAGTATCTACATTGATTGCCTTGCTGGTCTGCCTCATACCCACAACAATTGGAGGCTTATTATCAGCCATAGGTATTGCGGGCATGGACAGGGTTACACGCTTTAACGTAATAGCAATGTCGGGAAAAGCAGTTGAAGCCTGTGGGGATGTTGATACCATGATACTGGATAAGACCGGGACCATTACCTTCGGAAACAGGCTGGCAGCGGAATTTATCCCGGTTGGCAAATCAACTCAGGAAAATATTGCACGCTTTGCATTGATTGCCTCATTAAAGGATGAAACTCCCGAAGGACGTTCAGTTGTGGAACTGGCAGCCAAACAAGGTGTGGATATAAATAAATCGGAATATGATAAGGCTGAAAATGTGGAATTTACCAGCCAGACACGCATGAGCGGACTGAATCTTCCAAACGGTGCTCAAGTGAGAAAAGGTGCTTCCGATACCATTCAGAAATACGTTACAGACTTAGGTGGAGTAATCCCTGAAGATTTACAGCTAAATGTTGATAAAATATCCAAACTTGGCGGTACTCCGCTGGTGGTATGTGTTGATAAGGAAATAATTGGTGTCATCTATTTAAAGGATACTGTTAAACCCGGACTTGTTCAGAGATTTGAGCGTCTGCGTCAGATAGGTATTAAAACAGTAATGTGCACCGGCGATAATCCGTTGACCGCTCAGACCATAGCAAAGGAAGCGGGAGTTGACGACTTTATTGCAGAATGTAAGCCGGAGGACAAAATAGATGTAATCAAACGTGAACAGGCCGAAGGCCGGCTTGTGGCCATGACCGGTGACGGTACAAATGATGCTCCGGCTTTGGCCCAGGCTGATGTGGGGCTTGCCATGAACAGCGGTACCACAGCTGCTAAGGAAGCTGCAAATATGGTTGATCTGGATTCTGACCCTACAAAAATAATTGAGGTTGTTGAAATTGGGAAGCAGCTTTTGATAACCAGAGGCTCTCTGACAACTTTCAGCATTGCAAATGATGTGGCCAAGTATTTTGCCATAATTCCTGCAATGTTTACAATAGCCATACCTCAAATGAGTGTATTAAATGTCATGAGCCTTTCAACACCCCAGAGCGCAATTCTTTCGGCGCTTATCTTCAATGCAGTTATTATTCCGGCTCTGATACCGATTGCCATGAGAGGTGTAAAATACAGACCCATGAGCGCCGAGGCTATGCTGGCAAAGAATATGCTGATTTACGGGCTGGGTGGAATGATAGTTCCGTTTATAGGCATTAAAATAATAGATATTCTTATAAACCCCATATTAAAGGTCTTGAATTTGGGTTAAGGAGGGATTAACTTATGAAAGTTTTTTTAAGAGCAATCACTGTAACAATAGCGTTATTTATCCTGTGCGGCTTTATATATCCTCTTGCTATGACCGGAATAAGTCAGCTGGTTTTTCACAAACAGGCCAACGGCAGCATTGTGGAAAGTAACGGTCGGGCTGTAGGCTCTGAACTGCTTGGTCAGAACTTTACAGATGCCCGGTTCTTTCACGGCAGAATTTCAGCCGTTAATTACAACACCTACAAACCGGAGGACAAAGTGCCCGATAAAGACGGTAAAACTGCCTATTCCGGAGTATCTTCGGGTTCTGCAAACCTTGCACCTTCAAACCCAGCACTGACCGAACGCGTAAAAAAGGATATTGAAACATTTTTAATAGCAAACCCCGGAATTAAGAAAGAAGATATCCCTGCCGATCTTTTAACAAGCTCAGGCTCGGGACTTGATCCCAATATCAGCCCTGAAGCCGCAAGAATACAAATTCCTGCCATATCAAAAGCAAGCGGCCTTAGCAGCAAGGAGCTGGAAGGAATTGTAGACAAATATACTAACGGCAGAGCTCTGGGGATATTCGGCGAACCTCGTTTCAATGTACTTAAGGCTAATCTTGAAATATTGGGCAGGCTGAAATAAGGAATTTGTTTCTAAAAATTTGTTTTATAGATAGAGATAAGCTGGTATGTTTGTTTTAAGGGAGTTTGAATGTTTAAAAAACAGAAAAGAGATGAGGTCATGAAAGATATTTTATCAACAGTAGGCTCCTGTTCAATTGCCTTAGCAACAATATATCTTATTAAAAAAATAAATGATTACCTTAAATCAAAAGAGGAAGGAAAGAAAAGCTATAAGTTTGATAAAGATGATGATTTTTTAGAATGAAATTCAGTTTAAAATAAAGGGGTAATGCCGGTTTTACGGTATTACCCCTTTTTGAATTGTAATCTACTATTGTTATGTGTCAATATGCCTAGAAAATTTGGTTTTTCAGGTGTTTTCCAATCCTTACCACTACAAATCATTAGGTATAACATGAACTTCTATGTTTTTGGTTTGCTTTAACAGCTTTGAAACTGTGGAGCCCCGTAGTATGGTCTGGAGTTTGGTTCGCCTTGAATGTCCTATGATTATTTGGGTTATATGCCTCTCATGTGCAAAATTCGCCAGCTCCCGGGAAACGCTTTTACCTCTTAAGGTCACAATATCAGCTCCCAGCTGCCTTGCCAGCTTATGGTAGTTTTCCAGTATTTCCTGCTGTTTGGCAGTGGTTACAGGAGCAAATCTGTTAGTACAATCCACACTTACTACCAGCCATTCACATTTATATCTTCTGGCTATTCTTGCACCGCGTCTTATAAGTTTTTTGGCGGAAGGGCTTGGACCAATACATACCATAACTCTTTCAACTATACTCCAGTTATCCTTTATTCCATGCTCCTTCATGTACTCTTCAAGTTCTTCATCCACTTCTTCGGCCGTCTGCCTTAATGCCAATTCCCTCAATGCGTTTAAATTACCCTTCCTGAAGAAGTTTTTCAACGCCTGGGGTACTTTTTCAAGATTATATACATTTCCGCGTTTTAGCCTGTTTTGAAGTGCATCAGGCGTTATATCCACAATGACCACTTCATCGGCTTTTTCTACAATATAGTCGGGTATTGTTTCTCTGACAGCTATGCCTGTTATCTGCCTTACAACATCGTTTAAGCTTTCCATATGCTGAATATTCAAGGTTGTAATAACATTAATACCGTGACATAATATTTCTTCAACATCTTCATATCTTTTTTGATACCTGGAGCCCGGAACATTTGTATGGGCCAGTTCATCGATAAGAACAATCTCAGGGTTACGGGCTATAACGGCTCCGGTATCCATTTCTTCCATAACCACATTATTGTATTCAACTTTTTTACGGGGGATAATCTCCAGCTCTGCAATTTGCCTGTCTGTTTCTTCTCTCTGGTGGGATTCAACATAACCTATTACAATGTCTTTGCCTCTTTTTGCCCTTCTGTTACCTTCATTCAGCATGGAATAGGTCTTGCCAACCCCCGGAGCATATCCGATAAAGATTTTCAGTTTTCCCTTTTGCTCTATATTACACTGCTTCAAAGCTTCTTCAGGTGTAATACGTTTAAATTCCTCACCCATTAGTTCTACACTTATCCTTTATTTTTTTAAGATAAATTTATTTTATCAAAATACAACTTTAAAGCCATCAAAAAAGTATACAAAAATAAATTGTCATATTGATTTGAATTTAGTGAGATATGCTATTCAGGCCTTACCCCGTTATTCAGCCAGTCAACAAACTGATTCTCAGTAATAATACTGATCCCGAGTTCCTTTGCTTTCTTATTTTTAGAGGAACCCGAAAGGTTATCATTATTTATCAGGTAATTTGTTTTAGAGGTAACGGAGCCTGTTACCTTTCCACCCTTTAGTTCTATAATGTCCTTTAATTCATCCCTGTTCTTGAATTGCTCAACCGAACCGGTAATAACAAAAGAAATATTATCAAATATCTGCTCTGTTTCGGCAGCTTTTATTGTTTCAAATTCCAACTCCTTCAATAAATCCTCGACGATAACTTTTTTCCTGTCATCTGCAAAAAACCTTACATAGGCATCAGCCATAACATCACCGATACCTCCAATTTCTATCAAATCCGAAAAATTTGCAGCCTGTATTGCATTCCAGTCATATTTGAAATTCCTGCATATCAATTTTGCATTTGACAGGCCGACATTAGGTATTCCCAAACTATAGAGCAACCTGACTGCAGTTGTTTTCCTTGCCTTGTTAACAGAGGCAACCAATTTGTTGAAAGATTTTTCGCCAAACCCCTCCATTTCGGTTATCTCCTGCTTAAATTTATCTATATGGAATATATCAGCAAGCTCCTTTATCAAACCCTTGGCAATAAGCTTCTCTATGGTTGCCTCGGACAGACCTTCTATGTTCATGGCATCTCTGCCTACAAAGTGAGTGAATGACTTAATCTGTTTCGCCAGGCAATCATCGTTTATACAATAAAGGAACTTGACCCCGTTTTCCTGCCTTAACTCTATTACACCATGACAGACAGGACAATGCTCCGGAATCTCAGCCATACCGCTTCTGGTAAGGTTTTCAGATATTTGGGGAATTATCATGTTCGCCTTGTAAACTCCTACAGTATCTCCAATTCCAAGCTCCAGTCCTTCCATAATGCTTATGTTGTGAATGCTCGCTCTGCTGACGGTTGTACCTTCAAGCTCAACAGGCTCAAATATGGCAATTGGATTGATCAGGCCGGTTCTGGAGGCACTCCATTCTATTTCAAGCACCTTGGTCTCCTTAATTTCATCACGCCACTTAAATGCAATAGAGTCTCTCGGGAATTTTGAGGTTGAACCCAAGGATTCTCCGTAAGCAATATTATCAAGAGTTAAAACCAACCCGTCGGAAGGAAAATCATTACCTTCGATACGGTCATAAAACCATTGGACAGTATCTTCAATATTATCCGAATTTACTTCTTTAAATTCAACCACATCAAAGCCCTGATCCCTGAGCCACTTCATCTGCGCAATTCTGGAATTGTTATACTCGGCGTAATCGGCCTTTACAAGAGAGAAAGCAAAGAAATGCACATTTCTGTCTGCCGTTATCCTGTTGTTCAGCTGGCGCACAGAACCGCTGCACAGGTTTCTGGGATTCTTGTATTTTGCATCTACATCCTCAATTTCATTATTGATCTTTAAAAAGTCGGAGTAGCGTATGATTGCCTCTCCTCTTAAAACAAGTGTATCCTTGTAAGCAATATTTACCGGCAGGTTCTTGAAAACTTTTGCGTTATTGGTTATAACTTCGCCTATTTCTCCGCTGCCCCTGGTTACAGCCTTGACCAGATTTCCGCCTTCATAGGTCAAAACAATGGTCAGCCCGTCCAGTTTCCAGGACAACAAACCTGATTGGGTTCCCAGCCATTCCTTAAGATCAGGTACTTCCTTTGTTTTATCCAAAGATAACATTGGCTTTTCATGCTGCTCCTTGGGCAGGTTTGAAAGAACTTCATAGCCAACATTAATGGTAGGACTGTTTGATAAGACAATACCTGTTTCCTTCTCCATATTAACAAGTTCATCATATAGCCTGTCATATTCAATATTGGGCATAATTTCTCTATCTTCCTGATAATACGCCCTGGCTGCTTTATTCAAAATCTCTATCTTATCCTTCATTATCTGAAGTTTGTTATCCATTTTCATTCTCCTTTAAGTTACTTTTTATAAACAGTTTTATAATATAACAGCTTTCCTGATAAAATCATATTGCTTTACAGAATCAGAACTCAGCAAATATGAGACTACTGCCTTCTGTACCACCTATATCATTTTTCATCTTTTTGGTGTCCTGGCTGCTTTTACATTACTCCTGAACAAAATCCTGTAAATGGCAAACAGAGCCACTCCGAGCCAAATTATCCCCCAGACGACAGCAGGAATATGAGTGAGTCTGGATAAAAGCACTGCATCGGTTACAGGCATTTTACCGAGGCTGAAAAGACCAAACTGGTAATTTACCTGTAATAGTACGGTATCCACAAAAGTATCATAGATGGCATATGTAACACTGCCTATACCAATTATCTCAATTACCCAATCATGCAACCTTTCATTCTGAACCATATAAACAATAATGGCAAAGGCTGCAAAAATTACTGAATACAGCATGGTAAATGATATTATTCCCGAATATCTGAAGGTAACTCCAAGAAAGATTATGGCTATAAAGCCAATTATGTACTTTTTGAATTTTGTGTTCCTCAAGAGCAATATGCATATGGCAAACAGAACACTTCCCAGATATCCGCCATTTGCTATTAGAAACGCCGAAAACCAGTCTTTCGGAAGTGAAGTAACGTGTCCGCTTTCATTAAAATAAATACTTAAGCCGGTAATGTTGCTTCCGGTGATTGCAGCCATAAATGCATGCCCAAGCTCGTGCAGAAAAACTGTAAACAGCTTTATGGGTTTTATGATAATTGTATTCCACAAAGCCATCAGCGCAATAAAAATAATTAAAACTCTCCATGTTTGTTTCATGTCAGACTCCCTGTCAGGTCATAGTTAAATGCTAAATTCCTTCTTGTTATCTGTATTAAATTATAACCTGCAAGCTGTTAAAAGGAAAGATGTTCTAATTGGTTCCGGTCTAAATGGTTATACAAATATCCAGAAGCACTGCCAAAGACTAAATAGTTATCGTAAAGAAAAACCATGCAAACAAGGGAATCTACCTCCCTGCCAATGCATGGTTTCTGGTTTTATCAGTGCTCTGTAGCCATTTCGCAATTACCTGTTCAATAGTAAAATACTATCTGCTAATTACATTAGGTATTTCCCCATGTCCTCCATGCTGATGCCCTGATGTAAAGCCATATTTACTCCGTTTGCTACAACCTTTGACACTCTGCTGATGATATCATCTATTTCCTTTGGTGTAACAATAAGATGGCCTACAAATGGGTTAAGCGCCTGCTTAATCAGTTCGTATTTTTCTTCCCGGTCAATATTCTTCAGAGTGTTGTAAAAACTGGAATCAGAAGGAGATTCCTTCATCAGGCTGTCAATGATCAGGTCCATTGCATCATTTGTAAGAGTTGCTGCATCCACAACTGTCGGGACTCCGATTGCTACCACCGGCATTCCCAGAGTGGCTTTACTCAGTTCCATTCTCTTGTTTCCTACTCCTCCACCCGGTGCAATACCTGTGTCGGCTATCTGAATGGTGGTGCTTACCCGCTCCATACTTCTTGCTGCCAATGCATCTATTGCAATCAAAGCATCCGGCTTTATTCTTTCTACAACACCTTTTACTATTTCTCCTGTTTCAATTCCTGTGATTCCCAGAACACCTGGAGAGATGGCACAAACCGGATTAACTCCCTCATCCACATGTTCAGGAACATATTCCAGCAGATGTCTGGTTACCATCAAATTTGAGATTACCTTCGGGCCAAGTGCATCAGGTGTTATATTCCAGTTTCCCAGACCAACAACAAGAGTGGTGGAGTTTGGCTTAAGGTTAAGCATTGATTTCAGCTCCCTTGACATAACATCTATGGCCTTTTGGTTGACTTCAGGGTTATTGTCCTTTAGCTGGGGAACCTCAAGAGTGATATAGTTTCCCATTGGCTTTCCTATGGACTGTTCTCCAGTCGGAGAGGTAATCCTTACCCTGGTTATTTTTACATCCTCATCCCCCATATTTTCAACTTCAACTCCCGGGGGTGTTTGATGTTCAGCCGCCTGTTCCCTTGCCTGACTGCTGTTTATAAAAATTTCATTGGCTTCAATAACAAGATCTGTACGCCTATTCGATAAATTTACCATAGTATCAATCCTTTCAATTTATATAATTCTTTGTATATTTAGTATTATTTCAATTAATTATATTTTTAACAGTAATTATTTTTCCATTTAAGAAATTAGAAAAATAAGGGTTAATGCTTGCAATTTAAAAAAGTTCATGGTAAAATATCATCTGTTATGGGCAAGAAGCGGTTTTATAACCGATTAAATATTATTGAATTTTTTTGCTCACGTATTACGCGAATTTAGGCTCGCAGGAGGTGAATACTTTGCCAAATATCAAATCTGCAATAAAAAGAGTAAAGGTTACTGAGACTAAGACTTTAAAGAATACTATCAGAAAGTCTGCTCTTAAGACTACTGTTAAGAAATGTAAAGAAGCTATTGCCAAGGGTGAGGGTGCTGCTGAAGCATACAAATCAACTACCAAGGCTCTAGATAAAGCCGCAGCTAAAAACTTACTTCACAAAAACACCGCTGCGAGAAGAAAGTCAAGATTAGCAAAAGCTTTGAATGCAGCAAAATAATATTATCAGATAAGAAACGAAAACTCAGGACGTTAGCCTGAGTTTTTTTGTTGTGTTTGCATTTCTCTGTTGACTGCTCTCAAGTATATGTTAGAATAAAATATAGATTTATGATTTTGTTACGTAATTAACATTTATATTAATATACTGAGGAGGTGTTTGGTAATGTACGAACATCACATACATTCCATCGAGAGCATTACAAACAAACTGAAAGAAAGAAAAGAAGTTCTGTAATTTAAACAAATTTTTTGCCCAGTTTGAAACCTGGAAATGGTATTATTATGAAGGCTTCAAAAGAAACAACAAGTTTTTGATGGATTATTGCCTTTCAAACTATATCTTATTTGCATGGATTTCAATACCTGGTACAACTCGGAAAAACACTGGTGTGAACAATTCATGATTGACAGTCAGTTAAACTGGCTTGAGGGTCCGGTTCCAGTGGCAGATATCTGATAAATATTCACAATAGATATACCCCTGTAAGTTTGAATAAAAATTACAGGGGTACTTATTTACAATACTAAAAATTCTCCTTAACAGTATCAGCTATGATTGGATACCCGCTAAAGGTGCTCTTCTTCTCCGGTCTTTTACACAAATTCCACAAATACCTGATTGGCTAAATCCAGCCCTAAGCCTGTAAGCCAGATACTCTCCCCGTCTGAATCTATAAGCTGCTTCTTTTTTAAACGATCGATTTTTTCGGCATAGATTGTAAACATATCCTGATTGAACAGCTCTTCAAAGTCTGCTTTATTAACGCCTTTTAGAAGTCTTAGCCCCAGAAACATGTACTCGGACATTTTTTCATAGAAGTCCCTTACAAAACGTTCTTCCACCGGCTTCTGCCCTTTTTTCAGGTAATCTATATAACCCTCTATCGAAGCCTGATTTTCAAACCTTATATCCTGAAGCAGTGAATGGGCTCCTGCTCCCAAACCCAGATATTCTATACAGTTCCAGTAAATCAGGTTATGCTGGCACTCATAGCCTTTTTTCGCAAAATTGGAGAGTTCGTACTGGTTATAGCCATTCTCTCTTAAGTACTCAATAGTATAATGATACATTTCCCGGTCAAGTTCATCTTCTATTTCAATAAGGCTTCCGGTTTCAAGCATTTCACCAAACCTTGTTCCTTCTTCAATCTTCAGACTATACGCTGAAACATGAGGAACGTCAAGCTCTACCAATGCTTTCATGGTTTCTTTCCAATCCTCGCTTGTCTGTCCGGGTATGCCGAATATAACATCAGCGTTGATGTTTTTAAAACCAGCCTCTTTTGCCATTTTTATACTGGAGATAAAGTCATCGGTTGTATGTTGTCTTCCAAGGTACTGCAGCAACTTTCCCTGATAAGCCTGTAAGCCTATACTTATCCTGTTTATTCCATACTCCCTGTAAGCCTGAAGTTTTTCCTCGTCCAGTGTGCCGGGATTGCTTTCAATACTGATCTCACAAGACTCGGAGACATTCAGTCTCTCTCTGCAGGTTTTCAGTATCTCCCCTATTAATTTGTGATCCACACAGGATGGAGTCCCCCCACCGATAAAAATGGTATCAATCATATTGTATACCATTTGATCACGATACAGGTCAATCTCCTTTTTCATACAGGCAAAGTATTCCTCAGCCAAATCCAGCTTTCCGACGTAGGAATTGAAATCGCAATAGTAACATTTAGAACGGCAAAAAGGAACATGAATATAAAGACCGGTCTTATTCATAAGTGACATACCTTCATCTCCTTTTGGTAATGGATTAATATATAATTATACTACCATATCATGATATGGTATTCCAGCTGTGGCTATACCACTTTTTTAACCTTTTATTTTGGAATAAATGACAATGTCCATATAATTCTCCCCAAAACAACAACTAAAATTTATAAGAATTTATTCTTATAAATTCACAGCCTGCTATGGTATACTAATACTCAAACAAGCCTTTATGGCTGTTTTTCTTTATATAGATAATAACTAAACGGGGATTGAAATGAAAACTATAACTAATGAAACAAAGGCGTTTTATAAAATGGCATTTGCACTTGTAATGCCAATGGCAATTCAAAACCTGATCAATGTGGGTATTTCCTCCATAGATGTCCTTATGCTCGGCAGCGTCAGTGAAACTGTACTTTCCGCTGCATCACTGGCTGGTCAGGTTCAATTTATCATGGTTCTGATTTTCTTTGGTTTAACTTCCGGTGCTGCTGTTCTTACTGCCCAGTATTGGGGTAAGGGCGACAAGGAAAGCATTATTAAGATTATGGGAATCTGTATGAGATTCTCTTTAACTATAGCAGTTTGTTTTACTGCAGCTGTACTCATTTTTCCTTCACAGATAATGAATATATTTACAAATGAGGCGGAGGTTATCGCTGAAGGGGCAAAGTATCTGAGAATCATTTCTCTATCCTATATTTTCATGGCAATAACAATGATTTATCTGAATGTAATGAGAAGTGTTGAACGTGTTGTGGTATCAACAGTTGTTTATACGGTATCTCTGACCTCAAATGTTATTATTGCAGCTACTCTGATTTTTGGGTGGTTCGGCTTTCCTCAAATGGGAATCAGGGGTGCAGCCATTGCTACATTGGCATCAAGAGGCTTTGAATTATTGACTGTTATTATCTATGCCCTGAAATTTAATGATGTTTTACACTTTAAGGTCTCCAGCCTTTTTGTCAGAGATAAACTCCTTTTCAGAGATTTTTTATATTACTCCATACCTGTTACCCTCAATGAGCTTATGTGGGGTGCAGGGGTAGCAATGAATGCTGTCGTTATAGGGCATCTGGGCAAATCGGTTGTATCCGCCAATTCAGTTGCCCAAATATCCAGACAGCTTGCCACCGTAATAGCCTTCGGACTTGCAAATGCAACAGCTATTACAGTCGGTAAGGCAATTGGCGAGAATAACCTTGAAGCCGCAAAGGACTACTCCAATCGCTTTATAAAGCTCAGCATCCTGGCCGGTACAGGCGGAGCAGCTATTATACTGATTGCAAGACCTATTGCCATGGCAACACTGAACCTTACTCCGGTAACCCAGGGCTACTTGTCCGTAATGATGCTGGTTATGTCATACTTTGTTGTAGCACAGGCCCTGAACACCACGCTGGTGGTAGGAGTTTTCAGAGCCGGCGGAGATACAAGATTCGGGTTATTCCTGGATGTAACTACAATGTGGGGTGGTTCCATATTGCTGGGTGCATTGGCTGCTTTCGTTTTCAAATGGAGTGTACCGGTTGTATATATCATTCTGATGAGCGATGAAATAATAAAAATACCACTTACGCTTTTAAGATTTAAAAGCCGTAAATGGCTTAATAATGTAACGAGATAAGTATAACATTCATTTTTTCACCATAACGTTACAAGTGCAACAGCTGACATAAAATACTGTTAATTCTACTGGCAGTATTTTAGCTTCCAAGCACAGCTTTGCCAATAGGTTCAAAAAGCCGGTCTATGACTGATTGGCCCTGAAGCTGCACTCCTGCTATGAGTAAGGATCCAATTACAGTGGCAATGGTCATGAACAGGGCATATACCAGAACAGCCTTTATTCCCTCCTTTTTATGCATATGCCTGATTTGCAGGAAGGAAAGCAGACCCATTAAGCTGATGAACCCGGCAACTTCAAAAATCATTTCTTTTTTACCTCATTTTCCTTTAGATATAGAGGAGGTCCTGACATGCCTGAGGTTTTGATTTTAAATTCAGTTATAACGTTGACTTTTAAATCCGGAAAAGTTTGTGGCCATTTATCCTTAATTTTCTTCCAATCGGAAGGCCTGAACTGATAAAAAGCACTTCCAAACCCGAATATATCTGCTCCAACCTGCTTCTGAGCAGATTTGATGGTATTCTCAACCTGCTTTTTAATTCTGGCCTTTATGGCCGTTTGAGCAAGCTCTATGTTTTCGGGTACAGTCAGGTCCAGTCTTGTGCTGTTTCCATAAATGGAACCATCCCCCTTTATAAGAACATTAACATAGGCTTTGTTTCCCCTCATTCCAGGTGTAATCTTAGAACTCTGATTATTAACATTGATACGTATTACACCTTCATTCTCAGGGACAGTTGTAGCTATAATTCCATTTTTAAATTTCCCTTTGATCCAGAGGTAGCCTTCTGTATCCTCAGAATCAAGATAGCCTGCCAGCTTTAAGTCTTTAAAAGCTGCAATCCCTGTGGGTTTGAAACTCTGCTCTCCCTCCCCCTTTTCAATTGCAACCGCTATGGGCTGCGCGCCTTCGCTGGAAGCTGCAATCAATAGATCATGAATAGTTGCATTTACGCCAACTCCGATAATCATCATTTCCCTCATTGCCTCTGTAGGGATACGCTCCAGGGGATATTCCGCCTGCAGCAGATCAATACCTTTTTTACCTTTTGCTACAACAACACTGGTACGGAGTCTGTTCTGAGGATCCCTGCCTATTGAATCAAGCATTTTATCCAGTCCCTGCGTGGCCAGTTCCTCTCCGAGGATAATAACCCTCCTGTGACCTCTGAAAAGTCTCCTGGGAAACTTTTTCTGAATATTGTTCTCTGCATCACCGGGGTCCATACCTATGGCGGTCTCTACAATAAAATTCTTTTTTTGCTGACCTCCGGAACCCCCTTGTCCTCCTCCCTGTCCTCCAGCAGACGGAACGAGAATCTGCACCGAGTACTGAATTCCTCCATCAGGTGCTACATCATAAGCACTTGCAGTTATTAATCCAATGTCATTAACTTCCGTCCTATCCCAACAGCCTGAAAAAAGCAGCATAAATACAGTAATTATTGTTAAAAAAAATAGTTTTTTATCTTTATTTTCACCCATCAGTTACACTCCATCCCATTCCTATTTTCCCTGTTTAGGCCCAGGTTTTTGTCCTGAAGGAACACGAAGTTCATTTTCATCAGTGGTAAGATTTGGCCTCAGCCTCATGCTCCAAAAGGGCGCCCTTATGAAAACATCCTTGAGTCTCGTAATATTAAGAGGTGCAACCGGAGATAAATATGGAACACCAAAGGAGCGAAGATTTACAAGGTGAATAATTATTCCCAGAATCCCAAGGGTTACTCCATACAACCCAAAGGAACCTGCTAAAAAAATCAATGGAAATCTAAGGACTCTGATGGCAAAGGAAAAATCATAACGCGGTAATGTGAAAGAAGCAATACCGGTTATGGAAACTACAATTACCATAGGAGCCGATATAAGACCTGCCTCAACTGCTGCCTGACCAATTACTAAAGCACCTACAATGCTGACTGCCTGACCAACCGGTTTCGGCAGTCTGATGCCCGCTTCACGCAGCGCTTCAAAGGTTATTTCCATTATTAATGCTTCAATAACAGCCGGAAAAGGAGTGGGTTCACGATTGTCGATTATACTCATAAGCAGCTTTGACGGAATCATTTGCTGGTGAAAGGTTGTAACAGCAACATAAAATGAAGGTGCAACCAGTGCAATAAACATAAAAATCAAACGTATTCCTCTGAGAAAAGTACTCATGGTGAAACGTTCGTAATAGTCTTCATTTGCATGTACCTGTCCCCAGAAAACTACAGGAACTGTCAGTACAAACGGAGTATTGTCTGTAAAAATTGCTATTTTACCCTCTAGAAGATTTGCAGCTACCACATCCGGCCTCTCAGTGTTCTGAACCAGTGGAAAAGGGGTATACGGCACATCCTCTATAAATTCTTCAATATAGCTTGATTCTAGAACGCCGTCAATTTCAATTCTCTCCAGGCGTGTTTTTACCTCACTGATAACTTTATCCACTGCAATCCCTTGAATATATGCTATGGTTACATTTGTCTGGGACATTTCTCCGATTTTCATTGATTCCATTTTCAGCTTTGGAGTTCGGAGTCTCCTTCGGAGCAAACTGATATTAGTACCAATATCTTCAGTAAAACCTTCCCGTGGTCCTCTGATAACCACTTCAGTCACCGGTTCACTAATACTCCTCCTGTCTCCGCCACTGATGCTTAGTGACAAAATCCTGCTTTCACCGTCGATAAGAATAACCGTATTACCACCTAATACATTTTTAACAGTTTTACTGATAGATTCGACAATCTCAGTCTGGCCAACAGAGATTATCTGTTCTTCAACAAATTTAACCATATCTTTATGCTTATCAGACTCCAATGAATATTTCGAATTCATCATCAGCTTCAATATCTCTTCATCAAGAAGCTTGATATCAGTAAGACCCTTAACATAAACTGCTATCGCCTTAATACCGTTAAAGGCATTAAAGGAGCGGAAGATAACATCATTACAGTTGTTGAAAATTTCTTTTAGAGCAGCCAGATTCTCTGAAATATCACTTGTAAGTTCATATTCTTTTTGTTTATTTTCATCCTCTTCAAGGATTTTATTATATTCTTTATTCTTTTTTCTTTTTATGATCTCATCAACTTTTATAGGCTTTTTCATTATATCCCCCTGATTTTTGAAATTATTATGTAGTATACCTACATAGCACTTTCTTATCCTAAGCTTTTTGTGACATTTTATTTAAAGCCATTTTACAGGATAGTTTTACTTTATTGGGGAAAACTTCAATATCAGGAGGAACAAAATGATAGATAAACAAAAGGAATTGATATCAAGTACCGAACTATGGGCCTCCATGTTTATATATATTTCTGCAGACGCAATGACTGCACCTATAGGCGGGCTGGCTGGAAATCAATCATGGATGTCGATTATAATCGGAATTATATTCAGCCTTGGTATTACATGGCTTTATACTCATCTGTCCGACTCCCACCCTGGAAAATCGATTATTGAAATAGGTGAAGTACACCTGGGAAAATGGGGTGGAAAAATCGTAGGCTTATTATTTGCCTGGTTCAGCTTTGAACTCTGTTCATATAATCTTAAAAACAATTGGCAGATGACTTCCATTGTTGCTCTTCCCCATACTCCGGTTATTGTAATCGCTTTAGCTGCGATGATTTTTGTGGTTTGGATCGCGTATGGAGGTATTGAAACTATAAGTCGGCTCTCATTATTATATATTCCCGTTCTGTTATTTTTTTTGGGGTTGGCATTTATATTGTTAACCAGAGATTTTAATTTTCAAAACTTGCTTCCGGTAACCGGGATCGAATGGAGAAAAGTACTCTATGCATCGTTTCATGTCACGACACTTCCACTTACTCTTACTATTGTATTTGTCATGATTTTTCCAAGTCTGAATAAAAAAAGAAGGGCTAAAAAGCCTTCTCTATATGCTGTTTTGGCGGCCGGACTTATAGTATTAATATCAGATATTATGTATATTCTGGTTTTGGGGCCACTTGTCAATGACCTTACCTATCCCGGCTATACCACCTTTTCTTATATTGAGGCGGCTGATTTTCTTGACCGCGCCGAGATTTTATTTTATACAATATTTATTTCGATTAATATCATAGAAATAAGTATATCGCTATATGTTGCTGCTCTATGTTTAGCAAAAATTTTCGGTTTAAATAATTACAGGATATTGTTAATCCCGTTGGGTTTTATAGCAGTTGAACAATCGACTTTTATTGTTAAAAACCATTCGGATCATATAAGTATAGCTGTTTACGGGTGGCCCTGGTATGCAATCATATTTCAATTTTTTATTCCGTTTATATTGATAATAATATCAGCTTTTCACAGAAAAAAGCAAAAAACATGAATTTTGCGAGTTATCACTTTATCACGTCTTTTGCTTATTTACCTCAGGAAGAGTATTTCACCTTTTGCTTTTTAGCACAGTATCCGGTAAAAAGGACTATTGCTACTCCTATAACCATTAGGAATATGGAGATAAACTGTGAGGTTGATAAGCTCCCTACACTGCCACGAATCAAATCACCTCTAAAGAATTCAAGAACAAATCTTCCTATACTGTAGAAGATCAGATAGAAGCCTGCCACCTGGCCATCTGCCTTTTTTCTTTTTGCGATTGCCAATAGAACGATAAAATTTAAAAAATCCAATCCGCTTGATATTAATTGTGTAGGTATTAATCTGACTTCATTGGGCGCAACATGAGAATCATGAAAAATAATTCCCAAGGAACTATTTGTTTCAAGCCCGTAGCAACATCCTGCCAGGAGGCAGCCGATTCTGCCAAATCCCTGAGCCAATGCTACAGATGGCATAACGAGGTCAAATATTTGCCCAAAATTGAGCTTTGCTTTTTTACAGTATATAAAGCCTGTCAGAATTCCTCCGATAATTCCTCCATACACTACAAAGCCATCTGAAACATTTAAAATAATTCTAGGATCAGCTAAAATCTCTTTTATTTGAGTAATATAATACAATAACTTTGCTCCAAGCAATCCACCCACAACAGACCAAATAGTAACTGAAAATATCCGGCCATGTTCCCGGAATGTTTTCCCGGCTCTATATTCAAGTACCGCATATGCTGCCATTATCCCAATTGCAATCATTAAACCATATCCATATAAAGTAACCGGTCCAATAGTTATCAATTCATTTTTCATATATATTTATTATCCTTTCAAATATAAAAGCTCAAAAACTTTTGCCTATTATTTATGACGTTTATAAAAACGAAACCACTCTTGCTTTCAATGCTATCTTCAATTCTTCATCTATGCCACCGATTACTCCAATATATTAATTTATATTTAACATAATTTAAATATTTCTTTAAAACTAATGAAGTAATATAAGCTTAAGGTTATACTTTGATTTAAACTAATATATAACTCCCTATTGTTATCTTGTTGACGAACTCTTACCAAAGCATAATACCATTCAAAGTATACCTGTCTGGAAAAGGCTGAAATTTTGTTGCTTTTTCTTTTTTGCTTAACTTCATTCCTTTATATCTTCATATCTCTTTCATCATTAAAAACTCTGTTACTCCTTTTTTATACAAGTCTGGAATACTTCCAATCTGACAAAGCTTTTAAGCCTATTGGTTACAAACTTCATAATTTCATCCACAAAAACGTCTCATTTAGTAAATATGACATTTCATAACAATAAATTGAAATTTCGCTTATAGTTCTTCAACTATACTTGTCGCAAAAGTCGCAATATCCTCGTTAGTATTCGTTGATAATTTTCGAAAATATGGTTTATCTCTTTCCAAATTCTTTCTTAACTGCTCCTGCCATGAGTTTAGCAAACTTTCCTTTGACATACAGACAGCAAACCCCATAAAAATATCTGAAATTTCCACTTTCAAATCATCATCTAAAATTTGCAATCCATAAAACAAGAACTCATAAGCCGGAAGCGCTGCAGAAGATACAAAAGCGTGCTGATGACATAAGCTGCACCAAAGATGGTGTGTTGCTTTCATGGCAAGTTCCTTATTACCTGAAAATAGCTGTTTCAGATTCTCAGCAACATTTGAATATTCGTTTTCGGATTTTGCATTTCCATAAGCGGTGTCAAATTTATGCCAATCAACTTTTAATATTTCATCTAATATTTTCATTTTTTACTCCGGTAAATTCACATTTAGCTACACAATAATAAAAATTCCGGTTCAAAGTAATTCCCTACAAGTATTACTAGTAATACTATATCTGGAATACAACTGTGTCAAGTTTTACTCCTTACCTCTCTATTTAGTTGGGATTCACTTACCTGAAAAATTCCATTTATGGCGTTAGAGATTATATTTGGTAAGATTGTACTGATTTATAAAAAGTTCTATCTCGGCCTTTATTATTCTTTTTTTGGCATTATCAAAAATAAGTCCTTCTCTGCCATTTTTACTCCCATAAGCAACATTGATACCCCAAAACTCCATATTTTCAGCAAAGTCATAAAGACCGAATATCAGCATCATACTCTTATAGTTCTTCTCAACAAATGCTATAACATGGCTTTTATCGTATTCTTCAACTGTAATTTCTATACCATAATTCTTCATATGAACACCTGCTATTAATTTATATAAAAAAAACAAACTATGCTGGTATTGGTTTAATAATATCTATTACTTTGGGAGCACTCTTAAATGAATGTGCAATAGTAATTTTCGATTTGATTTATCTCGTCTTTTACCTAACTAAAATAATATTTTTTCGAAAAAGTATTATTAATTATCTTGATTTTCTCCATTGTTCCAAAGTTAGTACTTCACCAGTTACAACATCATCAATCAAAATTTCTTTCATGTCATAACTTACAAATACACTATGCCACCTAACAGTATACTCTTTATGGTCTTCTCCAACATAAACACAATAATAATTTCTATATGGATCATTACTATTTTTATCCGGTATTCTATCTAATCTCATTATTATAGTTACTGCACCATCACTATCACTTATGATTTGCTTCTCAAACTGTTCAATTTCCGGAATACTATCAATCAGATATTCTGTTATTTTATCAAACGTAAACTCAACACTATCATGAGAATCTGTATTACTCTTAGTCCTGTTCGTAAAATTACTACATGCAATAGAAAGTAAAAAGCTAACCAAAAGAATACATACTAATATAACTTTTTAGCATATCCTGAAGCCACTTGTTTTCTCCTAATACTATAATTTTTACTATTACTATATCTGGTATTTGATTAATGTTCAACCTCTCACATACTATTCAGATTTCAAAGGTCTTTTGTTACTATGCTATCCATATATTGCGACGCAAATTGCACAAAAAACCGCATAATCGATTTACTGAATAGCGGTACTGATTTCTGGACTTTAATTCAATTGTTTGTTAACATTTCTGTCTTTTCTTTTTCTGCCTAATTTCTCCCACATTTTATTGAATTTTCTATGGCTATCTCCCTGTTTTACGCGGGAACTTACCATTCTGCATGCAGGCAAATCAACGATTCTTACATCCGGCTTTTTTCAAGCTTTTCGGTCACTTCAATTAAGCGGTTTATGTTCGATACGCGAAATCGTTATTCATCGCTCTATTTATTACTCCCATATCTTCATAAGATGCTGTCAAGTAGGGACTAATAAATTTGTTAATTATTATGTGCTCATTACAGGAAGTTGAAAAATAGTTCTATTCGTAGTATCAGTCAAGGGTGAATAATAAAAACTAATCGTTACTTCGAATTCTTTCGATAATGCGTTTCTGCGCCTTTGGGTAAGAATGTTGACTAAGTTATAGATCCTTACTCAAATAAATCATATCCACTAATTGAATACCGTTATCAAACATTGGGTGGTCATAATTGTCTATAAAAAAATCCTTAACCCTATGCGAAATCCTAAAACCGTTTTTTTCGTAAAACCGTAATATCCATGGGCTGTCACCTGTTCCCACAATCATAGTCGTGTACTTGCCTTTGTAATGTGAAAAAATGTGATGCAAAATACTTGCCTTTGTAATGTGAAAAAATGTGATGCAAAAGTTTACTGCCATACCCATTACCATGCCATTTTTCATAAGTGGCTATGTTTTTTAGCTCACATACATCATCACTTTCCCGTGTAACTACGCACACGCTTTTCAAGTCGCTATCATATAAGGCAAAAAGATCCCCTCGCTCTAAATATTCGTCTATCATGGATTCTTGTTCATCAGCTAACAAGAGTAAATCCAGGAACTGCTTTTTGTTTTCGCAAATACTATTTATCTCCAAAATGCACCATCCAATCTTTTGCCTTTAGTAATCGCATTATTCATTTATATTATATAAAGATTATGAAGAATAGATAATTTATAAAATTATTATTTTACTGAGGGGTGGTTATAGTATATTTAGTAATTGTGTAACTTTGCTTATTTTATAATCTTCACTAAATGGAATAGACTCATGCAATTTATCCTCTTTTCGTGCGATCCATGCACAATCCATTCTTGCTTGTTTAGCACACAACACATCAAGCGGATGATCACCAACATAAAGGCATATTTCCGGTGGTAAACCGAGTTCAGTTAATGCAAGTTCCATAATTCGTACATTAGGTTTTTCGATTCCGACAACTTCCGAAACTATAATTGATTCAAAATATTCATAAAGCTTAGTTTCTTTTAAATAATCTATAAGCCATTTGTAATGATTTGATACAATTGCTAATCTATATTTTCCTCGCAAAGTATTCAATAAATCAAATACACCATTTATTACAGTCATTTTTTGTTTTGGCATTGGAATACGGGACATGATCTGTAAATATGTTTCTTTTAACTCGATGGGACAATCCGCACATGATAAAGCCGCTTCATCCATCATTCTGCTTAACTCACCTTCTGTTGCTCGAGGTGCGCCGTTTTGCTCTCTTCTGGTTTGTTCTCCATTTGCCCAATATACTGCATTATTGATTTCCCAAGTCATTTTTTGAGAAACATCAATTCCTAAAGAACGAATTTTATCACCGAACACCTGCGCCCAATTGGGGCTATATTCCACTAGAGTATCACTGACATCAAAGATAATTGCCTCATACTTCATTTTGTTCCTCCCGTAATGAATACTTTACAATTACAAACTGTTCTGCAAAATAAATTCATTACAAATAATACTATATCTGGGACATTACTATGTCAAGTTTCAAGCTAATACCGAATATTCAGTTTTCAA
>JAQSXC010000208.1 GCA_029266335.1 Eubacterium sp.
CCTAATATTTGTAAATTCCTATACTCGGGGTTTGGAAAGGGGATTCCCCTTCCCGGTTTAGAGAGGGTGCTCAGAAATGCGCAGCTTTTTGCGAAGCATTTCGTCGAAGGGGGGAGTAGTCCCCCCTAGCGAATAAGAAAATTCGCTTCGAATTAGTATCTGAATAGTACCGCAAGAGTCATGAGCGAAGTGAATTTTCTTAAAGACACATTTACATGGCCAGACAGGAGAACAACAGCATGGAAAAAGGAACTCTTTATCTTGTGGCGACACCGATAGGAAATCTGCAGGATATAACACTTAGAGCCATAAACACTCTTAAGGAGGTTGAGCTGATAGCAGCCGAGGACACGAGACAAACCATAAAGCTGCTCAATCACTTTGAAATTAAAAAACCTCTGGTCAGTTATTATGAGCATAATAAGATTGTAAAGGGAAATTATCTGATTGAGCAGCTGCTGCAAGGAAAGGATATTGCTCTGGTTTCGGATGCAGGAACACCCGGAATATCCGATCCCGGTGAGGATCTGGTCAGGCTTTGCATAGAGAATGACATAAAGGTTACCATGATTCCGGGGCCGGTAGCTGCAGTAACAGGTATGGTTATTTCAGGTCTTCCCACCGGCAGATTTGTATTCGAAGGTTTTCTTCCGATGAATAAAAGAACCAGACAGGAACGTTTGAAGCAGTTAAAGGATGAGACAAGAACCATAATTTTTTACGAAGCACCCCACAAACTGTCATATACTCTGAAGGATATGTATAATGTGTGGGGGGACCGCAGGATTGCGTTGGCCAGAGAGCTTACCAAAAGGTATGAAGAGGTTATAAGATGCAGTCTTTTTGAAGCAATGGAGAGATTCCAGGTGGAAGCACCAAAGGGTGAGTTCGTAGTTATTATTGAAGGTCAGGATGAGCAGGTGCTTCAGGAGCTTGAAAAGGATAAATATGCTGATATAACCATTGAAGAGCATGTTGAAAGGTATACTAGAGAAGGACTTGCCAAAAAAGATGCCATAAAAAAGGTTGCTGAAGACAGAGGTATCAATAAACGTGAGGTATACAATCTGGTGATGAAAAAATAAACCTGTGTATTATCTGATATTTTTTTATAAGGTGTTATACAAAAATGATATGCCTAAAGACAAAAATAAAAAGAGCTTCTCAGCTCTTTTCATTTTGTAAGTAAATTATTTCTTTAATTCTTTCATACATTCAGGGCATATGTTCTTACCTTTGTAAACTTGAACATCTTTTGCGTTTCCGCAGAAAATACATGCAGGTTCATATTTCTTCAATATAATAGTTGCATCATCAACGTAAATTTCCAAAGCATCCTTTTCTGCAATATCAAAAGTTCTGCGAAGTTCGATTGGAAGAACCACTCTTCCCAACTCATCAACTTTTCTTACTATACCTGTAGACTTCATAATTATTGACCTCCTCAAATTATACACTTCAATATTCGACAAACTTCGTTATTATAATACCATAAATTCCAATAAACGTCAACGCTCAATTAATTAAAAAATAAAAAAAAATTAATACTTTCCTAATATGCAAACACACGTTTTAATAGGGTTTTAAAGATTTTGCCCTGAAAACCTGCTAATATTACAATTTTATGAACATTTTATTAATAAAATAAACTTACAAAGCTTGAAAAATAATACTGGGAATTTAGCGGCGTAAATCGTGAGTATTCGACAAATGATTCGACATTTTTTTAATGATATAGCCTGAAAAACCAGGTAGATTTGAACTGAATTGATGAAAAGGTGTATTGTGCCGAAAGTTATCGGATGGGTTTGGAAAAGTAATTTTTATCGGTTGCGGTTTCAAAGCCCATTCTCTTCAAGTAATTTACATGCTTTGGATTTGTTGCACTGCAAAGAAATTGTGAATAGCCCTTATCAAGAAAAAAACTCTTTTGGCTATCGAAGATAAAAGAACCGATTTTAAAGTCCCTGTACTCAGGCGTTACAAAATCAAGCTCAATTAAAAGAGTTTTTTCATCAAAGCGTGAGGCCAAAAAAATCCCGGTGTGAACCTGATTCCTCAGTACAAAAAAGCGAACCACATAGTTGTTAATATCCGAAAAATTAAAGCTGGTATATTCTTTAATATCTTTTTTGTAGTATTCCAGAAAGTCTACGAAATAGCTAGAGTTATCTTCAATGTTCAGAAGCTTGAAGAACTCTTTGGAGCGGTAAATTTTCGTAAGATAGTAAATATTAATCAAGCAAATACAGGTGTTCATAAAACCTACCGGCAGTGCGCCGATAAGAAACCCGTATAATGCGAAAATGCAGGATCCTAATAGGTTAATCCATCTGAGTTTTATTATTGAACTCATCAAAAGCGATATGAGCACTAAAAGTGAGGCCAAATAGCCTATCCATTCAAGCCAGTTAATTGTCATGTCAATCTCCCATCTTGCTGCAACGCAGCTTATTATCTTTGAAATGATTTTAATATACAATGTATATACATTATGAATTTGCCGTTGTCAATTGGTTTTTTGTTATTTTATGGTTATTCGGTTTTTTCTATCCCATTACAATATAATAGTTTATGGTTAATTTTACATTTAATGTATGGGGGCCTGTATGAGAAAGAACATTATTGCCCTGATTATAGTTTTATTGCTCACATTCAGTTTTACCGGAGGTATGCCTGTAGTGGCGGAAAAGAGCTCAGTTCAGGCTGCTTCAATTATTGATAAAATAGAGAATATTGATTTGAGCCGCTATCAGTTCGACAGCTATACTCAGCAGTTCAAGCTTACATCATAAGGTGTAGTTTTTAAGCTGAATTTATTTATTTAAACTAATATTTCTGTATTGAGATGTTGTAATACCATATTTTAATTTAAAGGTAGTATAAAAATAATTTTTATTCTCCCAGCCTATCTCATCCAGTATTTCTGTAATGCTCATTTTACTGTTTCCCATATATTGAACTGCTTTTTGAAGTCTTATTTCAGTAAGATAATCTGCAAAAGATTTCGAATAGGTTTCACGGAACATTTTGCCAAGGTAATCTCTTGATATGTTAAGCCTGTTGGCGACAGCATCCTGACAGAGGCTTTTGTCCATGTATTCCGACTCTATTATAGTTTTAACCCTTTCGGCAATTCCGTTTTTTCTTTTAAACCGCTTATGTTCGATAGTATCAATAATTGCCTTAAAAAGGTTTACTACTCTGTCATTGATTTCCGGCAGCGTTTCAAGTGAAATGATCTCACTTATATAGCTGTTTGAGTCAAATACAATTTTTTCATAGCCCTTAGCCTCAAGATCGTTGGCTTTCTTAATAATTAAATATGAAAGATATAGTATATAGGAATTTATTGTTTCATATGAATAATCCGTAATATAATCAATAATCCTGTTATAAGTTTCAATAGAATCACATAGTTTTCCGTTATTAAGGGATTCATCCAACTTTTGCTCCAGAGCAATAGGATGTTCAAAAGCATTGGTTTTCAGCCTGAAGACCGCTTCGGGCATAAGCAGGGATTTATGGCCATAAACAAGTCTGTACCTTGAAAGCTGCATTATAAACTTATAGCTTTCAGAAATGTCCATCAAATTGACAGGCTCCATACCCAACGCTGCTGACAGGCTGATGTTGAGGTTGGAAAGACACCAGTCCTGGATTTCTCCAACAGTTTCCCGTAAATTATCCTTATAGCTGTCCTGTTCGGCATCGGTCATCTCTATAAGCAGCATTATATTTTTGTCATCCAGCTCGAAACATTCATTTTTAAGATGTTTCAGCATGAGTTCTCCGGCAACATTGCAGATAGCAAATCTGAACAGCTTCTGGTCTTCAATGCTGAGATTCTGAGAAAAATATGAATAGTGATCTATACTGAAATTGCAAAGCACAAAACGGCTTTCCGAATTTAAAGCAATTTTATACTTTATGAACATTTTATGGACTTCATCAATGTTTATGGCCTCATTGACTATAAGATCACGCAGAAAGCTGCTTCTTTTAATTATATAGTTTTCATAATTAACTGATTGCATATTTTTAGCTTTTTCAAATGTTTCGGTAAAAATATCTGTTAAAAAGTCAAGTTCATTCTTTTTATTTTTCTCCATCCTGACATTTGATAGCTGCTGCACTTTTCCGATCATGCTGTTTATAGGATGATACAAATATTTTGCTAGGAAGTATGACAAAAGGAACCCTAAGACAACAATAGTAACACAAACAATATAAATATTTCGTTTCATAATGTTGATGTCCTTGAAAATCTGATCGTATGGAGTGATATTCACAAATTTCCAGTCCAGAACATCCGAGGCAACATATGTGACGACCACTTTCCGGCCGTCAATATTATCAATAAAATAACCATTTTTGTCATTGTTGTTCAGGATTTTCTTAATATAAACCTTATCGCTCATATCGTTGAAGCCACTGCTTGAATTTGATCCGGCTACTGCATAACCCGAACTGTTTATGATGATGGTATCTCCGCCTGTTAATGACCCTTTTGTATTTAGTATGTTAATTAATCCATCCAGGTACTGGGAGCTCAGATTTATGATAATAGCACTTAAAACCTTACCATCCAAAGAGTAATCGGTCATGATGTAGGTTATGACACTTATGTATGCATCATTATTATTAGTGTAATTTAAAGGTATTTTCCGGAGAATGGGGGTGGATGTAAATATTTGCTTATTTGGTATCTTATTATTTTTAATGATATCAACGATACCGGTATCAATAAAATCCTCTGCAGGACTGAAAAAACGCCACCATGTGGAATAGAAGGTATCAATATCCTTGTTGTATATGAAGATTGAGTGTACATTGCTGGATTGGGAAACTAAAGCCTCAAGACCTGTTATACTCTTATATGCATCCTCTGTGCTTGTATAACGGCCGTATCTTAATGTTGAATAGTCATTGTTGGAATAAATATAAGCAGCTGTATTTTTTGCTGTGTCATTCAGATATGTAGCACTGTAGCTTATTTCGGACAAGATGTTCATAGTGGCATTATACTGCATTTTAAGTCCAATATTCTCAAAGTTGAAATAGAATACAAATGATGAGGTTAATATAATAACTAATACAAGTATGGCTATGTACAAAAACATTTTTTTATAAAAAGAATGCCTGAACACCCTAAAATTCATATTTAAACTCCTGTCTGGCATAAATTTTAAACTACTGTCCCGGTTTCAGCTGACAAAAAGAAGAAATAAAAATGAGATTCGTGAACACGCGACCACAAATAAAAAAGTGTTCCGGAACCCTATGATTTCAAGAACAACTCTTTCATTTGCAAGTTTAATTCAATTATATAGCATTGAAGGATAAGCTTCAATTGATATTAGGAAATAACAGGTAGAAAATACATAAAATAAAGCTGGAATCTGCATTGAAACGCAAATACCAGCTTTATTGAAAGCAGATTTTATTTCTTAGCCTTCCATTCATCAATCTGCTTCTGCATTTCCTTACGTACATCTTCAAGACCGGCTTTGTTCAATCTGTCCTGATAGGTTGGGAATTTCGCCAGATCCATGTTGCCGCTGCCCCATGCATTCTTATATTCATTATATACAGCTGTCAACTGAGCTACCTGAGTCTTTACAGGGCTATTGTCAAATGTAAAACCGTTTATCGGTGATACGATACAGTTTTCAGTTCCCTTCTTCTGAGCTTCAACAAGTTCTTTTCTGTTTTTAACATCACTGAAAAGCATCCAGGGATCACCAAACATCCATTCGGTATTAGTTTTATAACCACTGTTATCAACTGTTACACCGTCAGGCATTTTGAATATTTTAATTACAGGATCGCTGTCGTCAATTATTTCATAATGCTTTCCTTCAATACCAAAACCTATTAAATTCAATAGTTTGGAATCAGTGTTCATTTGCTCGAGAACCATAACTGCTCTTTCAGGATTTTTTGAAGTACTGCTTACAGCAACACAGCTCTGAGTAATAGATGTGGTATTAAGTAATGGTTTCGAACCTAATGGTATTGCTACTGCATCAAATCCCCAGTTGATTTCATAGTTTTCAAGCCAACCAGGTACATATCCCTTAATTGTTGCAGCATACTTCTTTGTTTTCATTTCAGGATCAACGTCCTTAATGGAAACAGCATCTTTTCTTATATAACCCTTCTGATTCCATTTACGTAAAAGTTCACGGTCTTTTACGCCTAATGGATCATTGTCGGTATTTACAACAGTGCAAGACTGGTCGTCAAACTTAACACCTAATGAAGGAATACTCATATCGGGCTGATCGAACCAGTAGTTGAAGAGACCTGTACCACCTGCAAAACACAGAGGAGTTACACCTTTTTCATTAGCAACTATCTGATCAAAGAAGGGTTCCAAATCTTCATATTTCTTTATTGAAGTTATATCCAGTTTATATTTGTCAATTAAATCCTGTCTGACATAAGCAGCTCCCTGTGCACCGAAACCGCTCAGGTTGTAGGGGATTCCGTATAACTTTCCTTTAACTTTACAAGCGTCAAGGTATTTTGCATACTTATCCTTAAGCTTAGGAGCATACTGATCAACTAAAGTTGTTAAATCAGCCCATGCGCCTTTACCTGCATTTTGTATGAAGTTTAGTTGCCAGTTAGCTGTAAAGGCTAAGTCGAATTCATCACCGGTAGCGATCATAACGTTCATTTTTTGCTCGTATGCACCCCAATCAAAATAGTTGATGTTAATTCGGCAGTTTAATGTATCCTTCAGGTATTTTTCGACTGCATCCTCAACCAGTTCGGTATCCTTTTGCGGCTTACCGATAACATACCAGTTCAGCTCAACATGCTCAAGAGCTGACTTTGAAGCTTCTGCTACAGTCGTAGAAGCAGCCGCCTGTGAAGCAGGAGCAGCGGAACTGCTATCTGTAGAAGCAGTATTATCTGAGCTTCCGCAGCCTGACAGCAACGATAAGGAAAGTGCTAAACCAAGAGCAAGACTTAAAGCCTTTTTTGCCTTGTACATTAATATGTACCTCCTTTAAAAAATTATTAATTATATATTTTAACTGAATAATTCAGTTAAATTCAGGTGTAGTTCACGCGCAGCGCTTATCCCTTTACAGCACCAATCGTTAAACCCGATACAAAGTATTTCTGAACAAACATAAAAGCAAATATTATGGGACCTATTGCAAGTACGGCCATCGCCATACGTGCGTTTTCCCCGGGTAATACGCTTACTACCTGTCCTTGAATAGGACTGAGCCGCATGGCATTCAAGTTCTGCATTATGAGGTAAAGCAGATATTGAAGGGGATTAAGTTCTGCATTGTCAATATAAAGCAATGCAAGCCACCAATCGTTCCAATATTGCAGCACTATGAAGAGTCCAACCGTTGCCATAGCGGGAAGTGACAAGGGCAGTATTATTTTAAATAAAACATTTATTTCGCTGGCTCCTTCAATTTT
>JAQSXC010000209.1 GCA_029266335.1 Eubacterium sp.
TGTAAACTCCAACTCGATTCCGCTCAATAAAATGTTGGAAGATATGACATCATAAGAAGGCAACTTTTGAATTGAAAATGTTATTTTTGCCTCACCCTTTAAAATTTCATAAATTGTGGGACAATCTTCAGTTTCAGCCCCCGAACTGAAACTCAAGTTAGATTGCGGGTCAAGGTCGACACACAGCACTTTGTAACCTTGGCTTTTGAATCCGGCCGCAATAGCTCCTGTTGTTGTTGTCTTCCCTACTCCGCCCTTTTGGTTTGAAATTGAAATTACTTTAGCCATCTGTGAAAGCTGCTCCTTTGAAATTTTCTATTTACAAAATTGTAACAAATAATTGATAATATAACAAGGACAAAGTTTATAAAGGAAAAGTATTTCACGTTATTTAAATATGGACGCAATACAATAAGGTTAGTAACAGTCAACTGGAATTTCGAGAGTATTTTGATATCCAAGTTGGTAGAGTGAACTTATAGGACTTTATAAAGAAAGACGGCTACCGATAATGGAAAGCCGTCCTTTTTATTAGCCTTTGATTTTTCTGACCTTCTATGATTTTAAAGCCATTAATAATAATAGTAAATTTGCTCCTGAGAAAACATATCCAAATACTCTCCATATTTCTCTAACATCTTTAATCTTCGCTTCTAAGTTCTCAGATTTTTTTGAAATTGCAATATCTCGGATTATATTACTAAATAATCGTCCCTTTGAGTATGACGCCCATATAAAAATCAATCCTAAACAGCAATTGAGAGTCAATATTACTATTTTCATTGTAGTCATTCATTTACCTCCAGTCTATTAATTATCGTTTATGGGGTTTTGGTTTTCTCCTATCAGCATACTTTATCAGGGTCAAATATATCCGATTCAAATACTTTTAACGTTACTGTACCCATAACATGCATTGATGGTCCAGGAGTTTTAGCTACAGGACCTGCATTTATTACTTCTCCAACCGGATTAGGGTCATACGGAAACTTTGCCATTTTTGGTGTTTGTCTCCCGAATCAGATTGCCGCGCCTGTCATAGGAAAAATCGTTCTGGGTATTCCAGACTTCCTCAGACTTTTTGGTAATCTGGTTCAGATTTGATTTTATTCCTTCTAAATTTGTGCTTTCATTCAAATAGTCTCTCCAGTTTCTATACAACTGCTGTACCTGTTAGTTCTACATTCATACTATTTTTTTCAGTATCCAGAAGGACTTAAACCTTAATCGAACCTTATTATTCTATGAAGTTTATTTCTCCTATTTTTAAATAGGAGTTATTATGTAGAATTATCTTATTCTTATCTCCATCTATTTCAATCCTATCTGCAAAAGTATTTCCAATCAAGTTTGTAATTTCATATTTTTTTATTAATTTTTCTAAATTTTCATCAAACAACCATATTTCATTTTTTCCTTCATATAAATCTACTTCACTTATTAATATTCCTATATAATTCTTATCTTGTACTACGCCAAAATAACTATGCTCAGACGGTATTTTTACATTTTTTTTATGAATCAATTCATATTTATCTGCATTTTTAACATACATATATATTTGATCATTTGTATTAAGTCCAATGTTCTTAGGTAAATTGAACACTACATTTTCATTTAGCAACTCTACAAACATAATATCAAAAGGGTAAACATTTTTTACTTCGTTGCTACTCATTATTGTTCCATTCTTATCTATTATTTCGGCAACAACATCAACCGCCTCTCTATTTGCTATAAGCTTGATTAAATTTTCATTTTTTACTTTTATAATTGTATTATTTCCGTTTTTCATTTCATAAGATGCAAAAATAGTATATTCTCCGTCAACCTCTTTAAGATTGAACTTTTCCTTATCAATTTCATGCATAGTTCTTTTATTTGTTCTGCTCATACCATAATCGTGTTCTGAATTACATTCAGCATATATCTTGTCTCCAACTTCAAAAAAATTGCTAATATTGTAGTCTATCCTTACAGCTTGCTCTATCTCCATATCTGCATTAAATCTGATAAGATAGCTGCTCGGCATGTCCTTCTGATCTTTATATGGAAATTCACCATATGCTCCCATATATATTTTTTTATCTTTATCAGAATAATATAATGCCGTTATATATTTATACTCCTCTGGCACTTCTTTCAGCAAATCTATCATGTAATTGTTCATATTAACCCTATATATAAATATTCTACTATCTGAACGATAAGATTCTCTTTCATAATATAAGTAATCATTTTTATCAAGCTGTACAGGGTTTAAAACATCGAAATCATGGACTTCTTTCATAATATTAATCTCATTTACTATGCCAATCTGTATTGCAGCTTTTTCATCATATAAATTTACTACGGTTAATGATGTCAATAACACTATGGTTAAACTAATCAATGCCTTTTTTACCATATCATTTGTCCTTTCAACTAATCTTCAGGAATTGAATGTTAGCATACCATTCAAATTATAATTTAAGTATTTTTGAAGCGCCACACTTCTTCCCAACATGTTGCCTTTTTTGTCATCGCCATTTTCTATTTCTGAATTCTTCTATCATGCTGCGATCTGGTGCTTCTTCCGGAGGGTAATCGCTTTCTATACCGAAAATCGGACATCCCAAAAATGCTTTCCATCAAGTACACACTAGATTCACAGTCCTCAACTTCAAAAATCTTTATAAGAGTTTCCTCATCAGAAACATCCATATGAAATGCATGAATGAACTGTTTAGCATCTCCTTGCTGTTACATTAACCCTTCATATTCAACAGGAACGTGTCTTGTCAAAAATTTTCCGTTTTCATATACCGCAAATTCCACATAATCATCGTCAAAACACTCCGTTGACAGCACCGGCGAACTAGTTCTTCTGATAACTTCTTGGCATGCCCCTGTGTATCTCCCCATTGAAAATAATCAGAGGTCACTGTTGTCCAAGACGGTGATAATAAATAATATTCATATTTTTTTGATATTTCTTGTACCTGTTCCATTCTTTTACCATAAACATTCAAGTTGCAAAATTTTGCTCCCATTTTTCATTTCCTCCTTTGTGTTTTATCAAAGTATGCAAAAAAGGAGATTCTTAGCGCTCATATGATTCTCTTTTTGTCTTAACTGTCATACTGTCCGCTCTATCGATTTGCACATTTCTACTTAAATAGCAACAAGACTTTTCGCATTAATAATTATATTATTTATGCGAAAAGCCCTTACGGTTTTTATTTTATTTTTTCTTTCTGCAATAATCTCATGGAGATTCTACAATTTGCATAAATTGTGTTTCTTCCAGAAGTTTATATTGATTACTCCAGTTTGTTGGATACAGAAGCGGTATACCCAGTGCTTTTTCAAAAAGCTCCAGATTTACACCGCCATTCATTTGCGTCAGGTTAGATTCTTGCAAACTCTCATTTGGATACAACATCGAATAAATCAATTTAATAAATGCTTTTGCTTCATCTTCCGTTACGTTTAATCTTTCCTCTAAGTCAATCGATTGAATCATCCTTCCGTCCTTCCATAACTCAATGTGCTGTAAAGGTAGTAAGGAATTAGAATCATCTTCAAGTACAAAAAGGCTTCCATATTTCTGAGCATAACTGTTTTTCCTTGTATTGAAATTCAGCCACCCCAAGTATCTGGACTGTCCAAGCTGTGGTGAAAAAGGAAACGCGCTGACCATATGCTTATATACTAAGACTAAAACCTTCGGATAGTTGTTTGCCAAAAATAGTCTGGTAGATTCATCGACGGTATTCGCCAAAGCATATGCTTCAGCTTTTTTTAACTGCTTTATACCTTCACTAGGGCTTTTTGTGAAATAATGATAACCAACTTTACTAATACTCATAACTCCTCCTATATAACTCCCGCAACAGTCAATAAACGATTCAGCGCAGCACCTGCTGCAGCTTCATCACCTGGAACAGGAGAAGCTATTGCAGACATAAACGCAACAAATGCAATAGCAATTTCAGTTGCAGAGTTTACTTGCTCTGCTTTGTTAAAAACAGGGATAAGCTCTGTCGAAACATCTTAAAACGTAATTTCCTCAAACACTTTCTCATATGTATGTAGCAACAATTTCTCCTCCTACCATGATTGTCAGAGCAGATACGTCATGGTAGCCGTAAACATTCTTTTTAGTAAGTTTCCTGTACGAGGTTGCCCCGCCTGTCGTAGGTGAAATCGTTCTGGATCTTCCAGCCGTCATTTTTTAGTAATCTTGTTCAGATTATTGAGCTTGTAGTCTGTGGACTTGTTACCAAGTTCGGTTTCGTAAGTCAGATTATCTCATTTTAATTATACATATACCTGTTGGTTTGACAGTTATTATTAAGTTAGCTTACCATTCCCATTCATATGGATATCCGATTTTATTCATAAAATCAGCCATTTGCCAGCAGTTGCATTGTCCAAATTCGTCATCCTCATAGGCTTTCGCATCGCAGTCATCCATAAGCTCTTCTGTCCAGTACACTAAATATTTCTTTATTTTATCTTCGCTTACATCAAAGTACTTTGATATTAGCTTACTGTTTCCTGAGAACTTTTTGTATTCATCTTCTGTTATTTCCTCGAGGCAGTCCGGCATAGGGCTAAAAAAATCTATCTCTTTGCCGTTATCATATAAAAAGTATCCCCAAAAACTCATCATAGATATATAGAAGCATGACTGGTTGTTTCACTTCCTTAGAAAGAGTTTCTGCAAGCTTTTCATATCCAATACAATGGTCATTAAATAAAATACTTACCCCTTTATCAAATTCCATATAATCACATTCTTCTGCCATTAATCCGAACCTTGAATTATAAGCCAACTCTCTTATAACTCTTTCAGCTTCATTTTGTCTGCAATTTTGAATAATTGCCGTCTGTAAAAATAATCCCATTCTTGTTCCTCCTTGTCATGTTAGGTAGCCGTAGGTATGATAAAAACGAGGTTCCCCTTTATGTCAGCAACTTCGTCCATTTACCTTACTGCCTTCTGCTTTTTACGTATTTCTAAAACGATTTAAATCCATAGAAATCGCCTTCTGAACCAAAATTCCACGCACTTAAAGTCCGAGATAACGGATTGTACCCTCTTGTTTCAACCACAAAGTTTTTTAATGTTTCTGTTATATCTATCCACATCCAGCGACCGGGTAATTCTTCATGTATTGTAATCAATTCTCCATAATATGCACACAAGTTAATAATTTCTTCTTCATTTTCAAGAAACTCCTCTTTTCGTCTTGATATGTTTTTCTTCATTCCATTCATGATGCTGTTGAGTTTTTTCAGGTTTTCATGCTCCGGCTCCATAGATAGGTGCCACTTATCCGCAAATTCTTGTGCGCGACTGGATGTATTTTCAGAAAGCTTTTTGTACATTTCAAAAGTACTGGATACATAATTTTCTTCCATTATATCTAAATACGGATTTATAATTGCTACCGTCGCACGGGTAACTTCATCTATGTAGTGTTCAAGTTCCTCATGGTTACTATATCTTAATTGGCTGGCATAGCAAAATTCAGCATTAAAATTATGCAGACTTAAAATAAGTGAATTCTTACCATTTGCATAGTAATCAAACCGTAATGTATTCAGAAATGGACTATGTGTATCTATGTCAATAACACGATAATTATTTTTTGTGCTAAATACATAGTTCAAACGCCCCTTCACTTTCATAGTATAACCGTATTTCTCTAGCACAGGAGCCATTCTTTCCGTAAGTACTGTTTTAATCTTCATTTTACTTTCCTCTCATTTTTTTGATGGTTGCAGAAGCGTGGTTTCCTACCACACTCCTGCAACCTCTCTTGCAGATCTCATTCATCTAAATTATTTAAGGGAATACTAATATTCCTGATGGCCCAAAGATTGGCAATGAAATGGTTGGAACATTTGGTACAACTGGAATAACCGGAATAACCGTATTAGAATCGCCTAATGTATTTCTATTTACCCAACGTCTCTCTTGTCCATCATATATTTTCAAGAGCTCTTTATAACTGTTGCTGGATATTCTAGGCATATCCAGCGGGAACATGGGGTTATAGTAGTACGCCTTCCCATCCGGAAATTCAACTTCTGTACCGTAAGATGTCGTTACAATCTTGACATCATTTAACCAATCAATAATATCATTGTTTAGTTGCTTGTCTGAATAAGTATTAACATTTACAAGGTTTAACTTTGCTTCCGGAGGATTTTCACAAGCAATCATAGCATAATATCTTATAGTATTTAACAGTGATTCTGTAACAAAGCTTTCGTCTTTTACCTTATCTTCCTTCTTCTTTGAACGAATTTCATATATTATCATCCCAGGATTAGCTTCTTTTGTCCAAGCCTCCAGTACTTTTGACCAGTCAGCAAGATACGGTAAAATTATGTGTGAATCCCATTTTAATATTGTTCCCTTTTGTGCAGTGCTTGAATTAGTATACCTTTCTGTATTCAATTCCGGGTGATTTTTAAGAGCATCCACGTATGATTCTAATTGGTTAAATGCTGATTTACTGCTCCTCTTATTTCCCATATATTCTTCTGATTTAATCTCATAGACATGATATATGTTTTCATTCTTAATAACCACATCTGGTCTCCCTTTTCCAGATGTTGTCCGTGTCAAGCCATAAACATATTTATCAATTATAGTAACTTCATATTGGGAACTAATATATGTCTGAATAGTTGCATGAGCCATAGTACCTTCAGCCAATGTATATTTCTTCCCTAATTGATCTATATAAATAATCGGGTTGTTCTTTACATACAGATACTGCACAAACTGCACAGGATTCTTGGCGTAGAATGTAAGAGCATAGATGCTACCATCCAAAATCGGATCAATAGCAGCAAACCTTCTGTTTTCCGCATCGTATAGCCTTGCTTTGGCGTAGTACATTTCAAGCACGCTGTCATAATCATGGGTTGCATAGCGCTTCACCATGTCAAGCTCTCGCTGTCCGCACTTTAATACTGCGTTGTGGGTAATTTCACCCCATTCGTTGTAGTGAGTCCAGCTTTCTACTTTGCCGGTCATTGGACTTGTCAGATAATCTGCCGTGCCCAGGTAATCCATGTGGTAGTACAGCCTTATCTGGTTAACCTTCTCAATTAAGTTACCCTCGCTGGTATCTACGCCGGTGATGTTGACACTTAGTCTGTCATTGCCGTAGATGTAGCGGTATTCAAGACTGTTTACTTCGTATTCCATCAGTGGCTCAAAGGTCTCACTGGTATAGTCAACAACAAACTGCTTTACAACCGTGGAGGTCTTGTTAAGTTCAGGGCTGGCTGCTACTACCTCCGGAGCAAGCTTATCCTTTTTGTCCTTCTTGCCTGTCTGTGGGTCTACAACGACCTCTCCCGCTACCATGTTTGTCAGAGCAGATACGTCATGG
>JAQSXC010000210.1 GCA_029266335.1 Eubacterium sp.
TAAATATCCGCAAAAATAAATAATTAGATTTCTCTTCCAGCTGGCTTTAAAATCAATAAATACATATATCATAAAAAGCCATACAATTGCTTCGATTAAGTTGACTGAAAAATCATTTAATAGTGGCAAAACTCCTTCTAACATTTAATATTCCCTTTCATAAATGCTTTAAAAGTATTTTTAAAAAGGTTAACTTTCAGCCTGCTCATTAAAACTTTCCGATTATCCGAGAGAGTGATCTCACTGTTGTTAAATTCATAAATATGCTCAAGATTCACCAAATAACCTTTATGGCATCTGAAAAAGAATTTGTTTTTCAGAGATGCCTCAACCTTATTCATTTTACCAATAATTCTGATCACACCCTTTTTCGTATTAATGTTTATGTTCCGGCCCTGGCTTTCAAAGTAAAATATCTCATTAAGCGGAATTCTGTAGGTATGAGTATTGCTAACCGCATCAAAGTAATTTTTTCTTTTGCTGTCCAACTCCAGAAGGGCGTTATGTATAATAACCTGCAATTCATCCTTAACAAAGGGCTTGAGTATATATTGGTACGGCTTTACCTGAAAAGAGTCAAATACCCTTTCCCTGTGAGAGGTAGCAAAAATAAGAATGCCCTGGTACCCGTTTGTTCTCAGCTGCTTTGCTGCTTCAATACCGTTTATTCCCTCCATCTCTATATCCAAAATAATAACGTCGTTAAATAAATATTCACTTTCAAGCAAAGCTTCGCCGCTTGTATATGTAAAAATATCAATATCGGATCGAATCGAACCGATAATATTTTTAAGTTCTTCATTCAACACATCATCATCGTCACATAGAGAAATACGCACCATTTTATCCACCTACAAAAAAAGATATTATGTATATTATACCATGATTTTTTATTGTATCTATATTTTTACAGAACCAAAAAACCCAACCGGAGATTCCGGTCAGGTTTTTCGATTGATAAGTCTATAAATGCTAAAACCTACTGTTAATAAATCTCATTAATCAACATCCGCATTATTAACACTGTCATTGTCAGCAGCGGGCTCAATTGCATCCTGCCGGGAATTTGTAAGGTTTGTTTTGCCCTTCAGCAGAGCTGCTATTACTATGGCTGCGACTAAAACTATGGTCACAGCAAGGCCCCCCTCCAGTCCGAACCTTCCTCCATTTATCAAAGTCCCTGTTTCTGTCGGTTCAAAGGATAATATTGAGGCATTGACGCTTTGACCGCTGACCAGTATCCCAAATACATTTCCCTGTGTGAAATTCCAGGCAGAATGTAAGGCACATACTCCCCAGATGCTATTGTTTCTGAGCATATAAACCGATGCAAATATACCGAACAGAATCAGGTTTATGACGGAAAGAACTGTAATTCCGCTGTTTAAAAGATGCATAATTGCAAACAGGGCAGAATTGATTATAACAGCAAGGATAATCGGTTTTTTAGCTGCTATTGATACCATCAGATAGCCTCTGACCAACACCTCTTCACTCATACCCTGAAACAGAAATCCGAATAAATATAATATCAATAGCCCTATACTGCCTCCCAGAACAATTCCACGGTATTCAAGAGTACCTGACAGCCAGGCAATCAAAGTACTGATTGCAAACATACCTGTTCCAATCAGCAGTCCGACAAAATAACCAGACACTGCCTTTTCCTTCACAAATCCCATGGAATACAAGCTTCGACCTTCTATATACCTGCAGAAAACAATGGTTAAAATAGTAACAATTGCAGTAAAGAATAAGGATATAAGTATTGTATTTCCCATCAGGCCTGATATATAGCTTTCATCAAAAGTTGACGGATCATTGATATCCAGTCTGCCGCTAAAAAAATCACTGACAACCCTTACTATTGTAATTATTATAACCGGCAAAGCCTGAGCAATTTGCGCTACTATAAAAACCGCAATAAAAATCAGTATTTGTATGAATAAATTAGGTTGAAACCTTGCCTTTTGTGCTTCAACAACTATTAACGGCTTTTTATTGATTACATCAAACATATTTTCCCTCCGGTATTATTTTCGTATGGATTAAATTCTTTTTTACAATTCGTTACCAAATATGGAAAACCTCTTAACTTTTACATTGTCATTTATTATATAAGTCCATGTAGCTGTTGGGGTACCAAAACCCTTTGCCGACAATTCCGCCTCACTCATTGAGAAATCAGTCTTTTCCAATTCCTTAATGAACCTGTCCTGTAGTGACTCCATCAGCAGGTCAAATTCTTCTATGACCAGTTTCCGGTACTCATCCAGAGGAATTTTCCTTGTAGCCCGGACAAGATGAATCCCTTCCTGTATTGTTTCACAGTATTCCAGGAAATCATACCAGCTTTCATCAATACAATGAATTGATACAAGCCTTTCGACAAGCTCAACATGTTTTTTGCCGTGAAGCTCACATAAATTCCGGTATAGCTCGGGGTTAACCTTCTCAAGCAAAGATGCCCGCCGGTTTAAAAGTATATCTGTTCGTTTAGCAAATAAAAGCCGTCTTTGGTATTCCTGAATCAAAGCATATTTGCCTAGATTTTTTCTGATATCAAAATTCTGCCCGTCAACAACTCTCTGTATGTGATTTATTAAGGAATTAAGCTTAGCATCACTAATTTTCTCCGGCTGCCTTCTGCCCTTATATTTTTGGGGAATAGCCCTGTCAATACCGAATTTGACCAGAAGATCGTCCTCCAGACTGACAAAAAACCTTGATGCTCCGGGATCACCCTGTCTGCCGGCCCTTCCTCTCAATTGGTTATCTATTCTTATACATTCATTTTTATTTGTACCTATAACATATAAGCCACCCAAATCAATAACTTTCAAGGTTTCGGGTGATGACGGCCTCCCATCTCCCAACCTTATATCAACACCTCTGCCTGCCATATTTGTTGAAACAATAACCGCCCCAACCCTTCCGGCTCCGGCTATGATTTCTGCCTCTTCATCATCATTTCTGGCATTGAGCACGGCACAATCAACACCGAATTCATTTAGTGAACGGGCCAGAATTTCCGATTCTTCTATATTTGATGTACCTACCAGAATAGGCCGACCTGTCTTGTGAACTTCAACAATTTCATCAACCACGGCTTTATTTTTGGCAGCCCTGTGTGTAAAAACTTCATCAGCATAATCGATACGAATACACTTTTTGTCAGGTTCTGCAACATAAACTCTCCGGTTGTAGGAATCCAGGAATTCTTCCTCTGAAGATTGTGCTGTTGCAGTCATTCCACCCAGTTCAGGATAAAGGCTTATAAAATTCTGTAATGTGATTTTTCCGAGTATCCTGCTATTCTGTGAACTGCCGATTCCCTCAAGAGCCTCTACAGCCATTTGCAGGCCATCATGCCATTTACGCTTATCTGCAACTCGTCCTGTAAATTCATCCACTATCTCTATTCTGTTATTCCTGACAATATAATCCACATCTTTCTTCAATAAGGTTCTGGCATGAAGAAGGTTGTTGATAAAGGTTAAGAGCTCCAGATTGTTTTCATACAAGCTTCCGCAATCCAAAGCCTTCTCCATGACATCAATACCATTGTCAGTAAGATAAACATTTCTCTTGTTTTCATCGGTAAGAAAATCTATCCCCTCTCGAAGCCTTTTAATTATATCCACCAGTTTTTTGTCCATAACACCAAACTCATTATTGACTTTTCCTGCAATAACCAGCGGTATCCTCGCTTCATCAATAAGAATGGAATCGGCTTCATCAACAATAGCATAGTTAAAGGGACGCTGTACCATTTCCTCACTGCTATAAACTAGTGTGTCGCGCAGATAGTCAAATCCCGCCTCTTTGGGAGTCATATACGTAATATCAGCCATATATGCTTTCTTACGGTCAACCCTGTCCATCCGTTCCTGAATATATGCCACACTCAGTCCCCATGCCTGATATATGCCCTTCATCCAGTTTACATCCCTTTTTGCCAGATAATCGTTAAAAGTTAATATGTGAACACCTCTTTCAGAAAGGGCATTTGCTACCAGAGGGAAAACCGCTGCCATGGTTTTTCCTTCCCCTGTAGGAAGTTCGGCAATATTCCCGAAATGCAGGGCAATTCCGGTAAGAAGCTGGGAATCATAGGCCTTGACTGATAAGGTACGGCTGCAGAGTTCCTTTGTTATAGCAAAACATTCTGCAAGAAATTGGTCGACAAATTCATCTTCCCTTAATATTTTATTAATAAGAGAATTGTCCGGATTATTTTCAGTGCAGTTATGATGATACTTTTCCAAAAGAAAAGCCTTATATTTCACTTTAAAGTTTTTAATATAAGTATCAAGCTCACCTGCAGAAAGTGTTGAAAAATCAAAGGTGTGTATTTTGTCCAGCAGCTTGCGGTAATTTGAAAAACTGCGGGGAACTGCCAGCCGCTTTAAGAATTTTTTGAACATAAAATCCTCCTGTATTATTATTAATGTTTATTGATTAATAAAATACAGAATATCAGGTATTTTTATATGTTTATAAATGGTAATCAGCTTCAGATTTCTCCGCCCCAAAATGTCCAGATCAATGGAAAGATGACCGGAGATTATTCTGCAGCACAAAGCCAGCGCTCCCATAGTCATAAAACACAGAAGTGCTGTTTTGAATACCTCCAGCTGCACTGTAAAGGGGTTTAATATGAAGTTCGATAAAAAGATCAATAAGTATTCCATTATCATCTGCCTAATAAATATAATGTAAAGCCAAACAGACACTTAAATAAATTGCTTTATATCACATCTCTAAAGAAATCCAATACTGCATGTGTCATACATATTAAGAGTACTATAACATAAATCGGCGAAAAAGTCAGTGAATTGTTGACTGCCTGATTCATCCCATTACTAATTTATAACACTGCTTGTCGGGAAATATCTAAGCGTTTTGAAACTATAATAATTTTAAAAAAAGAGCAGTATGATTCGGATTATTCAGAACCATACCGCTTTTATAAAATAGCATTTTTAGGGTTTGTTAATTAAATATGAACTTACTTTTCATATCCGTTTGGATGTGAAGAGTGCCAGTTCCAGGCTGTTTCAATAATTTTATTCAAATCATTGTATTTTGGCTTCCAGCCAAGGATATTAATTGCCTTTTCAGCAGAAGCTACCAATGTGTCCGGATCTCCCGGTCTTCTTGGTGCGTCTGTAGCCTTTATCGCCTTTCCCGTTACAGTTCTTGCAACTTCAACCACTTCTTTATTTGAAAAGCCTTTTCCATTGCCAAGGTTGAATACATTGCTTTCCGCACCTTTTCTCAAATTCTGAAGCGCCAGGACATGTGCCTGTGCCAAATCAGATACATGAATATAATCTCTGACGCAGGTACCGTCAGGGGTATTGTAATCGTTTCCGAACAGCTTGATTTCTTCCCTCTTCCCCTGTGCTACCTGAAGGATTATAGGAATAAGGTGGGATTCCGGATTGTGTGCCTCACCTATTTTTCCGCTCACATGAGCGCCACAGGCATTAAAATACCTGAGTACTGCATGTTTTATACCATATGCTCCATCAGCCCACTTAAGAATTTTTTCCACGGTTAGCTTTGTTTCACCATAAGGATTTATTGGTGCTGTTTTATCGCTCTCCTTTATTGGAATACTTTCAGGTATTCCATAGGTAGCTGCAGTTGATGAAAATACTATCTTGTTTACTCCGGCTTCCTGCATTGCTGTGAGAAGATTCAAAGAGGCAATTACATTGTTGTTGTAATATTTAAGAGGGTTTGATACGCTTTCTCCAACCTCAATGTACGCTGCAAAATGAATAACCGCCTCTATATCGTTTTCTTTAAATACTTTTCTGATTTCATCAATATTTCTTAAATCAGCCTGAACAAATTTTCCGCCAAGTACAGCCTCTCTATGGCCTTTTTCCAGATTGTCAAGAACAATTACATCCTCATTGGCATCCAGAAGCTCTGCTACAGTATGACTTCCTATATATCCTGCTCCACCGGTTACTAAAACTGCCATATAAACTACCTCCCTGTCATAATTCATTAATTTACGGTCACGCCGCTGCTTCAGACTTTCTAACAAACGCGGAATAACTGGTTACTAATAACTCTTAACACTTAACACTTTACTTTTTACTCTTCATTTCATAATTTAATTTCTCTTGCCCCGTCGCCGATTTCACTTATATAGAACTCAGGAGTTATACCTGTCTGTTCCTTATAATTTTTGCCAACCTGCTCTATAAAGAGGTCAACCTTATCTTCGGGAACTATATTCACGGTACAGCCGCCAAAGCCTGCTCCTGTCATTCTTGCTCCAATTACGCCTTCAACCTTCATAGCTTCGGCAGTCATGGTATCCAGTTCTTTTCCGGTAACTTCATACAAATCTCTTATAGAGTCATTTGCCTCAACCAGAAGTCTTCCCAGTTCTTTAATATCATTATTTTTCAGAGCCTCAACCGCTTTTAAGACTCTGTCATTCTCATATATTACATGGGTAACTCTTTTTCTTACAACTTCATTGTCAATTTTATCTTTGTACTGTTCAAATTCAGCTCTTGTAACAGCACAAAGGTTCTTCTTTTCAGGCATGTACTGCTGTAATATTTTTAAACCTTCAGCACATTCGCTTACTCTTTCATTATATTTTGATTCGCCCAAAGCACGTTTTTTCTTTGTATTTCCCAGAACTATTTTGTAGCCCTCCAATTTTAGAGGCAAATACTCATACTTCAAGGTTGCACAATCCAAAAGTATTGCATGGTCTTTTTTACCCATTGCCGAAGCAAACTGATCCATTATTCCGCAGCTTACCCCACAGAATTCATTTTCGGTCTTTTGACCAAGTACAGCCATTTGAACAAGGTCGATAGGCTTGGAGATACCATGAGCCTCGTTACCCAGGGTAACAAGTGTAACAGCTGTAGCCAGTTCAATTGCAGCTGAGGAGGATAAACCGGAGCCCAATGGAACTGTATCGTGGAACAGCATATCTACACCAACCAGCTTGTAGCCGGCCTTTTGAAGTTCATAAGCAACACCTGCCTGATAGTTTCCCCATCTTAAGGTCCTGGCACTTTCAAGATTGTCAAGCTTTACCTCAACCCTGTCAGGAAGATCAGTTGCTGCAAGTCTCAAGGTATTTTCCTTGTTCACCCTTGCAATAACTGTAGAATCCAGGCTTAATGCCGCAGGAAAAACATAACCTCCGCAGTAGTCAATATGTTCTCCTATAAGATTTACTCTTCCGGGACCTGAAAAAACCCTGAGATCTTCCACACTTCCTCCATATATATCACAGAATTTTTTCTTAAGTTCCTCGTAATTTTTGCTCATAAAAAAGCTCCTTCCCAAAATTTATTTATCTGTATTTACAT
>JAQSXC010000211.1 GCA_029266335.1 Eubacterium sp.
TTCAAAAATTTTACGGGTTAACGTATTTATCAAAAGCTTACTTAAGCATATTGTTAAGCTGTGTAAAATCATCTTTTAAGGATCTGTACAGTTTAGTATACAACTTGTAAGATTCATTGTATTTATTAATATTTTCTGCAATTGGCGCCAGAGTATCCTTAATCTGAATTACTGCTTCACAGGCTTCAGGGACGCTTTTATATATTCCGGCTCCAACTCCCGCTAATATTGCAACACCAAGTGCCGGACCTTCGTCTGACTTGATTCTGTTTATATTTGCGGCAAAAACATCTGCCTGCATCTGTCTCCAAGTACCGCTCTTACCGCCGCCGCCTGAGGCTCTGACTTCTGACACCTCTACACCCATTCCTTTGATGATCTCCATGCAGTCTTTAAGACTGAAGGTTACTCCTTCCATAATGGAACGTACAAAATGAGGTTTTGTGTGCTTTGCTGTTAGTCCGAAGAACACGCCTCTTGCATTAGGATCAAGATGTGGAGTTCTCTCTCCCATCAGGTACGGCAAATAAATAAGTCCGTCACTGGAGGGTTTAATAGTATCTGCTTCGGCATCCAGAAGCTTGTAAACATCAATGTCGGAAAGCTCGGCTGTCATAAGCTCTTCAGTGCAGAAATTATCTCTGAACCATTTCAGGGAAAGACCTGCGCCCTGTGTAACACCCATTATATGATATGTGTTAGGTACGGCATGACAGAAAGTGTGAACTCTTCCCAACGGGTCAATTGTCAGGTTGTCTGTATAAGCAAACACAACTCCTGATGTTCCGATTGTGGATGAAACTATACCTGATTTAACTATTCCGTTTCCAACCGCACCTGCAGCCTGATCTCCCGCACCGCCAACAACTATGGTACCTTCATTGAGTCCTGTCACAGCAGCTGCTGAAGCAATAACCTTACCTGTAACTTCTTGCGACTCATACATTTTACCCAGCATAGAAGTGGATATGCCAAGTTTGCTTACTACTTCGTTACTCCACTGTCTCTCAGCTATATTCATAAGCTGCATACCGCTGGCATCCGAAACTTCTGTGGCATATTCGCCTGTAAGTCTTAATCTGATGTAATCCTTTGGAAGCAATATCTTTGCTATTTTTTCAAAAACCTGCGGTTCATGATTTTTCACCCACATGATCTTTGATGCTGTAAACCCTGTAAGCGCCGGATTAGCTGTTATTTCAATCAATCTTTCCTTACCGATGATTTCAGTAATCTGATCACATTCGGCAGCACTTCTCTGATCGCACCAGATTATTGCATTTCTCAGAACCTTGTCATCCTTATCAAGCAGCACGGCACCATGCATCTGACCTGATAAGCCTACACCCTTGACTTCACGCTTATCAACGCCACTTTTTAACATAACATTATTTATGCTTTCACATGTACCCCTCCACCACTCTTCGGGATCTTGCTCCGCCCATCCGAGATTTGGCTGATAAAGTGGGTACTCCACGGTGGAACTCGCTACGGGTCTGCCGCTTTCATCAAACAATACAGTCTTAACGCCCGAGGTTCCAAGATCGATACCAATTAGAAAAGACAATGTATAGTCCCCCTTTCCAAAGTTTACTTTATAATATTATATTACAAAGTATATCAATTGATAGTCATTATGTCAAAGTGTTTTTTAAAAGTCCTTATGGTTTTTATTTTAACTTTACTAACAACTTTTTCATAATAAAACACGTATAGTCTTTATCTGACCATACGTGTTTAGAATTTGCATTTTAAATATTAATAATACATTTTTTATGAATGAAAATTGAAATTAATATAAAACTATTTCAAGCCTGTCAAACTTTATAGCTTCACCAAAATGATCACTGTTAAAGCTGGTCTTTTTATATATTCCGAATTCAGTAGAGTTTTTCTTTAACCAGATAGGTACTTCAACGTCCAATTGTTTACAAACCGCTATAAGGCATTCCTCCAATTGGTCTCTGAAATCACCGTTTTCATTTCCGGGTAACGCCCAGGCTTCCTTTAATAATTTGCCATCCTTGATTAATCTGCCATATAGTTTCAATTTTCTTATCCCCTAACATTTTTTTATGATGCATATCTTCGATTGCCTTATTATTATTATACAAGACAACGATATTATAACGCATCAGTTTATAGAAAATTTTTCGGTTGTAGAAAAATTTTCTTACCTCCGCCTCGTTATATACCATAATTTCAATTTGTAAAAGTCACAAGACGCAAGTCAGGAACTGTCCCGTCTCCTAGCTTTTCCGCTTCATAAGCTTGTGCTCTACCGAATCCACCAATGCTCTCCAGCTGGCCTCAATTATGTCGGATGAAACTCCCACGGTAGTCCAAACGTCCTGCCCGTCGGTGGTTTCAATTAAAACTCTAACCTTGGAAGCCGTTGCAAAATTGGAATCCAGAACTCTAACCTTATAGTCTGTCAGCTTCATTTCACGAATTTCAGGATAGAAGCGTTCCAATGCCTTTCGAAGTGCGGTATCAAGTGCATTTACCGGTCCGTCTCCTTCAGCCGCAGTTATTTCTGTTTGACCATCTACGAGTATTTTTATCATTGCTGAGGAATTAACACTGTTAACCGTGGGTTCATTTACAATTACTTTGAATTCCTTCAACTCAAAGAAGGGCTTGTATTTTCCAAGTATTTTACGGATGACAAGCTCAAAGGAACTCTCTGCTCCTTCATACTGGTAACCCTCATACTCAAGCTCTTTAAGTCTTTCAATAATTTTTTTGGTTTCAGGGGAATCTTTGGTTATAGTGCTATCCACCATGTTAATCAGGTTCATTACGGCACTTCTGCCTGCTACCTCCGACATGAGAATATTTCTCTGGTTTCCTACGACCTCGGGAGCAATCATTTCATAGGCTGAAGTATTTTTGTTAACTGCGTCTGCATGCATTCCGGCCTTATGAGCAAAAGCGCAGTTTCCCACAAACGGAGCCCTTTCATCATGAATTATGTTGGCCACTTCACTTATATATCTGGCAGTAGACGTAAGCTGAGCCATATTATTTTCAAGTATGCAGCTGTAACCCATCATCAACTGAAGATTGGGAATGATGGTACAAAGATTTGCATTACCGCATCTTTCGCCAAAACCGTTTATTGTTCCCTGAATCTGAACTGCTCCCGCTTCTACCGCTGCAATTGATCCTGCAACAGCCATACCATTGTCATTGTGGCAATGAATACCTATTGCACAGTCAACCTCATTCCGGACAAGTGCAGTTATTTTTGCTATACGCGACGGAAGGCTGGCTCCTTTTGTGTCGCAGAGACAAATGGTATCAGCTCCAGCCCTGTTGGCAATTCTCAGGGATTCCATTGCATATTCGGGATTTGCATTGTATCCGTCAAAGAAGTGCTCGGCATCATACACTACTGTTTTTCCGTTATCCTTGAGGAACTTTATTGTATCATGTATCATTCTAAGATTTTCTTCCAACGTTGTTTTTAAAATATCGGTAACCTGAAAATCCCATGCCTTGCCAAAAACTGCAATTGCCTCTGTACCGGCCTTTAGCAGAGATTGAAGATTGGCATCCTCTTCAGCTTTGATATTGGCTCTTCGGGTTGCTCCAAATGCAATAATTTTTGAAGTATTCAATTTAAGTTTAAGTACCCTCTCAAAAAACTCCAGATCCTTTGGATTTGATCCCGGATTTCCCGCCTCAATATAATCAATACCCAGCTTATCCAGTTTAGTTACTATTTTAAGCTTATCCTCTACTGTAAATGATATTCCTAAAGCCTGAGCCCCATCTCTCAGTGTTGAATCATATATTACCAATTTATTTGACATATATTCTACCTTCTCCTTCCTTTATAGACCTTTAAAAAACCAATGTGTATGCAGCTACTGAAAAAACAACACTAACCAGTGTCCCAATCAAATAATATTCGGCAAACATCCTGTCTTTGGCTATGGCATCATAGCGTGCAATTGATTTTGCAGTTAAAATAAAGCCCAGTGCGGAATACTGATTTATGCTTATAAAAAATACAATTAAGATACGTTCAAGACTTCCTATTATGGCTCCGGTTTTTTGCTGTTTTTCATCCCTTTTAGCTTCCTCTTCCGGCTTAAAAGTGGAGAAAAATACCCCGAAGGTTATATTCGCCGGCTTTAAAATCAGTAATATCAGCAGCAGCCAACTAATCGCAAATGCCGGTTTGAGGTTTAAAACCCCAAGTAATTCCGACCATATTCCATATAAATACAACAGCGGCTCCTGTGGTCCTGCTTTCTCATATAACAAAACTATTAAGAGCAGTGATACTATATGTAGCAGCTGGTCTGCCAAAAAAATCAGGGCAGGCTTTCCAAAAAAGCCTTTAAACTCAGATCTGTTACTCATCCAATACTTGAGAGAATCAACGAGAAAATGAGCAATTACTGCAAGAATAAAGCAAAGCAGCAATAATGGATTAAATCTTACAAAAATAAATGCAAGTGCATATACTATCCCATACTGCAGAGAGTGAACAGAAACTCCTTTGAAACTTAATACCTTATTCCGTGCAATCTTTTCGGTCTGTAGATAAAAATCAGCCAGGATATGTAATGTAATCATTACTGTAATAATCAAAATACCCATACCGTAACCCCCAAAATACTATTAATTAACCTTACCCTCTATTAACAATGTACAATACGTTTTTGAGTGGCGAATTTGCCTTGCGGCTGCGTTGAAGCCGCTTGCAAGGCAAAATAGCCGGCGTGAGGCGTGTTGTACATTGTCAATAGATGGTAGGCATGATAAATAACAACTTCCTTATTTAAAGACGACTATTATTATTTATATATGCCTTAGTTGCTTTTAACAGGTTAAATTTAACTACCCCCACACCCTGACAAACACATCTTCAAGAGCTTTCCTTGTATGGAAGTAAGTATAATAGCCTGAACTCTTCAACCCTCTTTGAACTGTGGATTGAACAATTCCCAGCCTGCCGGCAACCTCCCGCTGGTTGTTTTCACATATAATAGTTTCAAGGATCAGCCTTACCTGTTTGGTAGTCCATTTGTCCTGAATGAAGGACCATAAGTAAAAGGTATTGTTTATCAGCTCTACAATACTTTTATCACCTTCTGCCGACAACATAGCCGAGGTGTGATCACTCATACGGCTTTTTTCCATCTTCTTGATCTCGTTTATCATCTTCCTTGCGTGATGATAGGCTGTTCCATCTGCACCAATAGCCATTTCAGGATTTATTTTTGTAGAGATATCACCAAACCCTACTCCAAATCTGATTTTGACCGGATGCATTCTAAGCATCATTTTTTCAATAATCCTGACAACGGGTCCGGCCGATTTCAAAAGGCCTTGAAATTCATCTCCCAGGGTTACCAAAAACTTTGCTGCTATATCATTATCAAATTCCTCATTTATCTCTTTTAATACCTGTTCCAGCTGCTCCTGTACCTGATATCTGTCATTTATTTTCCTTGAGTTCTTAATATCTCCGATTATGGCGAAATACATCTTATTACCTCCGGTTATATATGTCTTTCTTCTTATACATTAACATATTGCAGCCGGAAATTCAACGATTTGATGCATTTAATTATGCATCAAATATATTATTGCATATATCTATGCATCTAGCAGATAGATGTATCTTTTAATGCATAACCCTCAAGGCCTATGGCATTAATATCAATGTTACAAAAAAAGCAGCCCCAGCAGGGGCTGCTTTCAACATCAAAGCGCCCCTACTGGTTAATTATGCTTCCTTCTCTTATTTCACTTATAGACCTGTTGATTGCACTCAGATAAGCCTTAACACTGGCTTCAATAATGTCTGTGCTAACACCTTTACCCATATAAACCGAATCGTTTGCAGATATTCTAACAGTAACTTCACCAAGTGCATCCTTACCTTCTGTTACCGCTTTGATGCTGTACTGAGCTAACTCTGCATTTACCCCGGTTGCACGTTCTATAGCTTTGAAAGCGGCATCAACCGGACCATCACCCGTAGCAGCTTCTGTTATTATTTCATCCTCTCTCCGGATACTTACCGTTGAGGTTGAAATCATTTTATTACCGCTGTTAATCTGGAAACTATCCAGAACAAATATTTCAGGAACCCTGATATTCTCATCAACCAGAGCCTCAATATCCATATCGGTAACAATCTTCTTTTTATCAGCCAGGTCTTTGAATTTGGCAAAGGCAGTTTTAATTTCATCAGATGTTAAGGAATAACCCATCTCCTTAAGTCTGTCTTCAAAAGCGTGATGACCCGAAAGCTTTCCGAGCACCATTCTGTTTTTGCCCACACCGACAGATTCAGGTGTCATTATTTCATAGGTTGACTTCTCGGATAAAACTCCGTGCTGATGGATACCTGATTCATGAGCAAAAGCATTTGCGCCCACTATGGCCTTGTTAGGCTGTACATACACACCTGTAAGGCTTGAAACCAGTTTGCTCGTTCTATATATTTGTGTAGTATCTATTTTATGGGTAATATCATAATAATCTTTTCTTGTGTTGATACCCATTATTATTTCTTCAACAGCAGCATTACCTGCTCTTTCCCCAAGCCCGTTAACGGTGCATTCTACCTGTACCGCACCATTTTCAACTGCTGCAAGTGAATTTGCAACAGCAAGGCCAAGGTCATTGTGGCAGTGAACACTTATATCTGCCTTATCAATATTTGGGACATTATTGCGTATGTTCCTGATCAATCTGCCAAATTCAACAGGAGTAGTGTATCCTACCGTATCCGGAATATTAACCACTGTGGCACCTGCAGCAATTACCGCTTCGACTATTCTGACAAGGAACTCCTCACGGGTTCTGCTTGCATCCTCTGCCGAAAATTCTACATCCTGACAGTAGCTCTTTGCACGCTTAACCATTGCAACAGCACGTTCAAATACTTCTTCCTCGGTCATTTTAAGTTTATATTTCAGGTGTATGTCTGAAGTTGCAATAAACGTATGGATTCTCGGGCTTTCTGCATGCTGCACCGCTTCCCAGGCTCTGTCTATGTCTTTCTCGGTTGCACGGCAGAGGCTGGCAATAGAAACACCCTTTATATTCTTTGAAAGTGTCATTACTGATTCGAAATCTCCGGGTGAAGCTATGGCAAAGCCTCCCTCAATAACGTCGACTCCCAGTCTTGCAAGTTGTTTTGCAATTTCCAATTTTTCCTGGAGATTCAGATTAACTCCCGGTGTCTGTTCTCCATCTCTCAGTGTTGTATCAAATATCTTAATCCTTCTCGCCATAGAAATAACCCTCCTTCTGAGGGACACTAGGAACCTG